>CAYQRA010000068.1:0-14752 GCA_964419315.1 uncultured Saprospiraceae bacterium
GCGACTAAAAGGCCTGTGACAAGCTTGCCTAGTTAAGCGTTTGTTCTTCTTTTTGTTTGACTCACACACGGGATTTAGTTCACTTCGTTTATGAACCTCCCGTGTCGGTTTGTCAGAGAACCAAAAAGCCAAGCTTCGCTAGGGCGAATGCTGGTTTTTCTGGTGCGTAAATTGAAAAAAGTTTTAAGGGGCGGAAGAGATGTTATTAATGTGGGTTTCCATTAATAATTATGGTTTTTAAAAATGTAAGCTTTGATTTTTCGTCGTAATAAATAGAGGACTTAATAAGGATCTAATAGGCCATTAATATACTTGAATTTTATAATTGATGCAATACTTTTTCAACTTTTAATTGTTAAGTTTTTGACAGTACTGGCAGTGCGACTTGCGAAGTTGGTGAATGGAGGCTTGAGAATAAAAGGGGAAATTATTTTAGTTTATAGGTCTTCCAGAATGATATCCTGATTTTTATAATGCGGAATCATCATTCCTTTATCGCAAACGAGCTGCTTCCCAAAGGTGCTCGAAATGTCTTCGGTAATTGGCTACTACTTCCGGGTCATCTACCAACCAAAACAAACTCGTAGTACTGAAAATTCCAGTATAGCCTTCTGTCTCGGCTTCGGTAAAACCTTGAATTCTCACTTGATCTAGATAGACAAAAACATCAGGTCGAAATGGAGTACTAGATAAAATTAAACAATCATCCAAGATCAAGAAACTACTACCAAGATTAGGGCTAGTCGCTAAACGATTGTTGGCAGTGGCTTTGGCGATACGGCGAAATTCTGTAAAAGCATCCACTTCGTTTATCGAACGAATGCCTTTTCCACCATTAGGAAAAGCTCCCGTCAAAAAACGTACTTCCGCACCAATCGAAGCTCTTTCTAAAACAGGCCGCAAAAAACCAAAGTGATCAATGAGTTCATCTTCTAAGGTAGAATGGAAATGTCCATCAACCGAATATTCATAGCAATTGATAATCGGCGATTGTACCCAAACGCGGTCCTTCGCTTCGCGAATTCGTTGGACCAATTCGGCTTCCGCCAAGCTAGGCGAATTATGATAGAAAGGAGCTAAAAAAAACACGGGTAATCTTTGCGCTTGTGGCAATGCTTGGAATTCATGATGATTGTATTGGATAGAAAAATTGAAGTCAGGAAGGGCAAAAGATTGCTCTGATAAAGCTTCAAAAAAGCGACGAGTATTTTTGAGTAAAGTCCAGTCATTTTCTTCCAAAAGTAAATGTCCTTCTTGCACCGGATCGCCACAGTGAAGATCAGAAGAACTAAAGGCAACCGATCCGCCTTGGCGGAATAAAAATAAAAAAGCATTCACTTCCAAAGAGTAAGGTTGTGCTCCTTTGGCAAAAGGATTGCCTTCATGGTTTTTGATAGAAAGATGTGGAAAAACTTTTAAATGGAAATTTTCTTTGGGCTTTTGATAAGCACTCGCAAAAAAGGAACGAGCCAATTGATAAGGTGTTTTTGCGGTATCAAAAGCAGCTTGCCTATCCGCTAAATCAATGATCCAATTGGGATTGGTATTTCTATAGCTGTCGATCGGTCGAGTGATGATCGTCACCTTTACACCGCGTTCTGCCAATTGCTCAAAAGCATGATGCAAAAATGGATTATTATAGATCGGAAGACTGAGGTAGACTTCTGTTAATGCCGCTTCTTTTTCTTTGATATAGCTCAATACAAAACGCAGCAGACCGGGATTACAACCTTGAAGATAATAATCATCCGATTGTAAATAATTTTGAGGAGAATCAAATTCGCAGCGATATTTGGCCATGTGCTAAGTAGTCGGTGGTGATAAAACGGGTAATTTGATCGTTACTAAGATTTTTTCGATAATTTTTAAACAACTTCTATGTTTAGGCTCGCGCTATTTCTCTTGGATACAAACGATAAATAATCCGAATCAATAGCAAAAGGGCTAGTGGGATTACCGCAATATTCAAATCCTGAGGTAGCCACTTGATGCCTAAAATTACACAAAGATTGAAAACTGCAAAAAGTACGAGTAAAATTCTTTCCCAAGATTTGGGGAGTCGTTTGGCTAGTGCAGGCAGAATTAGTAAATAAAGGGGATTGGCCCAAAGCATATTGAGGTTGCGATAACAAGCTTCATGGTCGGTTCCGAGCCACATAAAAAGAAAAAGGGCTCCTGCAATTCCAGCCAAACCAAACCACAGCCAATCGAGTCGGTGGAAAAAATGTCCGGGTCTTAGAAAGTAGGTTCCCAGTGCTACCAAAAAGCAAAGTATCCAGAATAAGGGAGCTGGTTTTTCCCACCAAGGAATGAGGGTTTCCGTTTCTTCAAAAGATAAAACATTGGTCGTTGGACCAATAAGTTGAGCTTGGACACTGTCGCGGTCTACCCGCAATTGATTGAAATTGGTAAGGATGAAATCTGGTAAATACATTTGTTGGCGAAAGGAGGCCGTGGCATCAGAATTTAAACCAAGAATTAGGTCAATGCCTAAGTCCGCCCAAGGTTGTTGTTCGAGATAAGGATCGAGTAAATCTCGGAAACTCACTTTGGATTTTGCCTGCGCCTCCCAGTTGATCCTCGGCGTTAAAACATGATCTACGACATCCACAATTCGACTGGCACAATTATCATAAAAAAAATCATAAGGATAATAACGATTTTCGGGTTTGTAATTATTAAATAAAAAAGTTGCCACGGCTTGCCGCTCTTCTGGTTCGAGTAATAAGACGTTTTCGGTGACTCCTCTTTTATCATTTTTATACTCCCGTAAAAAAAAGCCTGGCTTGCTTACCCCTAAGCGGTAAGGCAATTGTCCACGAATAAATTTTACATAAAAATTGGGCGTATCAAAATCAAAAATGCCATAATTAAACACTTGATCCAATCTTTGTTCTGAATCCTTAATTCGAATGGCCGTATGGCCAAAAACAGAATACAATTCATCTCCTGGCGCACAAGTATAAATACTGATGGTAGCATTGGGAGAGAGCTGTGGTTGAGCCACAGACTGAGGAATGACCGAAGCAAAACATAAGATTAAGAGCGCAAAGAAGTGTTTTAGATATTGCATAAGGTGAAAATAGTGATTTTTAAACAAGTTCAATAGGGAGGACTTCGGGTTCTTAAAAGTTGGGGGAGCATAAAAAAAGAAGCCCAATCCTTAATCAATCGGAATCACCTGTGGAACCTCCTCTACATCCCAGTCAATGACCAAGCCCTGCGCCAAACGCCGCGTCACTTCTTTGCCATACAATTGCTCACAAAGATAAAGTGCCGCTTCAAAAGATTTGGCTCCGCCTGCCGACGTGATGTATTTACCATCATGCACCAATAAAACATTGCGATGGACTTCCAAGTCTGGAAACATCTCCTGAAAAGCATCAATGTCACTTGGGAAAGTGGTAGAACCCACACTGTCCAATAAACCTGCTTTGGCCAAGACAAAAGCACCATCGCAATGCGAAGTAACCCAAGTTGCTTTTTCTGCTGTCTTTTTTACAAAAGCAATCATCGCTTCGTCTTCTAGATCACTATCCAAGTGATGCTCCGCGGAAGGAACTACCAAGATGTCAATTGGAGGTAAGTCGGGCGCGAGGTAATTATAATCTGGAAGCAAACGCAGCCCTTCGAAAGTCGTGATGGGTTCCAAGGTATTGGCGACCATAAAGACATTCATCGCTTTGATGCCTTTTCGGAAAACGGTATGCTGAAAAATATCATAAGGTGCTGTCAGTTCTGTATTATAAACGCCCTCCATGACTAAGATGCCGACATTGTATCGACCTGCGAAGAGTTCGGGACGCGGAGGAAATTCCTTTGCTTTAGGAGGCAAGGGTTTTTGACAAGCAGAGAGGGCTAGAATATGCATTAATGTAAAAAGAACTAATGGTAGATTTCTCATAGTTTTGGTGAATACTTAGAGGACATTATTTTTCAATCCGAATTCCCATATTGCGCATCAGATGGGTCGCATTAAAACTTTGGCTAACGCCTTTCTTTAATTTATAATCAAAGACGAGTTCGTCGTGGTTGACTTCCACTTCCATACAAAGATTTTCGATGGCTCCGCCATACTGTGCCTCCAACTGACCAAGCTCCAGGTCATGGGTCGCAATAATTCCTGAGCCATTGCTTTTGATCAATTGATGGATGAGTGCTTTGGAGCCGGTATGGCGATCTTTGGAATTAGTGCCTTTTAAAATTTCGTCGAGTAGGAAAAAGGGTTGGCGATGATCTACATGACTTTCTTTTCCAGAGTCAACGGCTTCGATAATGATTTTGAGTCGTTTGAGTTCTGCGTAAAAAGAAGAAGTACTTTCGTGCAAAGCGTCTTGAGTACGCATACTGGTATAGACTTGGATCAAAGGAAGTCGAAAAGACTTGGCACATACAGGAGCACCCGACATTGCCAAGATGATGTTCAAACCCACGGTACGCAAGAAGGTACTTTTTCCGGCCATATTTGAGCCCGTCACCAACTTCGTATGAGCAGCCGTTGGCATTTCAAAATCATTGGAAATCATTTCTTGGGCAGAGATTAAAGGATGCCCAAGTTCGACCCCTTTGAGGTGCGGTGTTTCTTGGATTTCGGGAAAGCACCAATGGGGCTGATTATAATGTACCGTCGCTAGGCTATGTAGCGCTTCAAACTCTTCCAGACAATTGAACCATTTGGGCAATTGTTTTTTTTCTTTTTCTTTCCATTGTTCCAAACGGCGTACCCAAAAAAGATCCCATAAGCCAAGTATGTTGAGTACGATGGCAAAAGCATTCATTCGCACATTGAGTTGGCTGATGATATAGGAAAGTTGCTTGACGGAGGCAGAAGCAGTGCCTTTGTCCATTTGCAGGAGCGTTTGTAGTTTTTTCAATTTTGGCGCCACAAAGGTCTCCTTTTCGATGTGTCCAATTAGTTGGGAGTAATAGGCCAATACTTGCTCTGCCTGATTGGTGTGCATATGTGTTTCGTTGACTTGTAGGACAAATTTCCTCAAAACCCAAAGTTGAGGCACGATAGAAATGATCCCTACTTGCCAAGGCCATCCTTGCTGATACGTGAGGTAGATACTTCCAAAAAACCAGATAGGTGCTAGGAGCATGGCAATACTGACCCACTTTTTGTCAGAGATAAAGATCGGAGCATGGAGCCATTGATTGAGCGTTTGTAGATGAGAAATATTATCCTCGGTTCGCATACCATAAGCTTGGAAATGTTGTCGCCAATCTAATTTTTGCGCCAATTCCCGAATAGAGACTTGTCTTTCTTGGATTTCGGAAGCGCCAGCGCCGTCTAGTAAATAGGCTGCGAGTTTATTGCTGCCAATAGTTGTAGAAGTACGATTGCTAAATTGGAAAAAAGAATGAGGTCCAAAGATGTCCATATCGAGCGCAAAAGGATGGGCAGGGTCGGTATAGTCTGTTCCGGGCGCAAAGACAGAAATATCATGGTCGCAAGCTGCTACTTCATTGATGTTGACTTTGCTGAGGCTTTCCTGATGGTATTGCTGGTCTTTAATGTCTAAGTGCCAGCGAATAAAAAACCCAAATACGACTAGAAAAACAACAATAAATAGAATGGCGAGCAATTTGGAAATGCTAAATAAAAAAATAAAAAGGGCAATAGCTGCGACAAAGACGAATAGGCGAACCAAAGAAAATCGCATGTACTTGGATTCTAGTTGGCGGGCAGTCTTTGCGAATACTTCTGCTCTGTTTTGATATTGACTTTTTAAGGACATAAATTTTATGGGTATAGTTAGTGTTTAAAACAACTTCACAGTGTAAAGGGCGCTTTCAAAAAAAACAAGAACTTTTTAGACAATGTTTTAGGATAAATTGGGAGCTAGATAGCTGACTTTTTCTGTAAAAAGCCAAATGATATATAAACGCTATCAGACTTTAGACTAAATAATAAAGGACCGCTAAAAAATCACCTTTTGTCTTTTAAAACTATTTAAGAATAAGAGGATGTTTGAAAAAATATTGCTTTTCAGTCAATAGCCATCGAAGGTTTCGGAGCCTAAATAGGTCAACTAAATTTAAACATACTCTAAACTCTATTCAATAATGCTCGTGAAAAGTATTAATTTAGCCGAGCATATGGCTAATAAAAATCAAAACGCAAAGATAATATTTGGACTCAAGGTAAAGCAACTTCGGCTAGAAAAGCAGTTGTCTTTTGCTAATTTGTCGGCAGCTTCGGGAATGTCGGTTTCTTATCTCAATGAAATAGAGAAAGGAAAAAAGTATCCTAAAGCAGGCAAACTCGCTACTTTAGCCAATACTTTAGAGGTTAGTGTAGAAGAATTGACCTCCACCAAGCTCAGTAAAAACTTGGAACCGGTGGGCGAATTGCTACAATCGAACTTTCTAAGTGAGTTGCCACTGGATATGTTTGGAATCGAACTCTCCAAGGTAGCTGAAATTATCGCTAATTCCCCCTTACGGGTAGGTGCTTTTATCTCCACTTTGGTAGAACTAGCGCGTAATTATGCGCTGCGAGAAGAAAATTTCTATCACGGAGCTATGCGCGCTTATCAAGAGCTCCATCACAATTATTTTGAAGAAATAGAAGATATCGTGGCACAGGTCACAGAAAAGCATAAACTTGGAGAGCTTGGCCTTCCAGTGAGTCCAGCACTTTTAGAGCGGATATTGACCGATCATTTTGGCTATAGTATCGACCCAGAAGGTTTGCAGGAATATCCAGATTTGATCAATCTCCGGTCGGTCTATGTGCCCAAAAAGAAAAGATTACTACTCAATCAAAATCTGACCGATATTCAGAAGGCTTTTCAATACAGCAAAGAATTGGCCTTCAATTGCTTGAGTTTAAAAGACAGAGCGAATACCTCTTCTTTACTCCGCGTCAATTCTTTCGATCAAGTGCTCAATCATTTCAAGGCTTCTTATTTTGCGACTGCTATTTTATTGCCGCGAGACATCTTTTTAGAAGACCTGCGCAAATTTTTTAATAATTCAACTTGGGATGGAGAAGCCTTCATCGGTCTGATGCGCAAATACAATGCTTCGCCAGAAATGCTTTTTCAGCGACTCACCAACTTGATTCCAAGGTTTTTTGGTTTACAAAAACTATTTTTTCTGCGTTTTGTTCATCAGCCACGAACAGATCGTTTTGTCTTAGATAAAGAATTGCATCTAGAAGGCAAACACCATCCGCATAGCAATGGTCTATCAGAGCACTACTGCCGCCGTTGGTTGGGATTAACCTTGCTGAAGGATTTATATACCATGCAACAAACCGGCAAATATGTCGGAACGATCGTAGGGGCTCAACGCTCTCGGTATTTTGGAACAGAGGACGAATATCTCTGTTTTACCCTAGCACGCCCCGCTTCCCCTACTCCCGACCAAAATGTAAGTGTGACCATTGGGCTATTGGTCAATGACGAACTGAAAGAGAAGGTGAAGTTTTTTGAAGATGTCTCTATTGCGTTTCGAGAAGTCAATCGGACTTGTGAACGTTGTGCGATCGAAGATTGCAAGGATCGTGCATCCGAAGCTACTTTTATCAAACGGAGGGAATCTCGTCGTCGTTTGCAAGATGCTTTGAAAGAAGTGCTGGAAAGCTGAAATTAAATACCCAAAAAAATAAACCTAGACCTATGAACATCCATGATTTTATTAATCACGGCAGGCCTGCCTACCGGTCAGCTAGGCACCACATGGACTTAAATTAAAATGAAAATAGACATATGAAAAGACGATTTATTATAGGAATGATTCTGATCTGTGTTTTGGGTACCTTACAGGCTCAGAAGCAAATCACCTTAGAAGAGATTTGGCAACAATACCTGTTTATGCCGAAATCTGTACCCGGATTTAATTTTCAAGCGGATGGACTCCATTATACTCGCTTGGAAGACAATCAGATCAATCAATATGATTTGACGACGGGAAAAAAGACCACCACGATCTTTGATCGGGAAGTCGCTCGCCAAAGCAATAAAGATCTAGCTTCAGACATCGACAGTTATAGCTTTAATGCGGAGGAAACTAAAATTATTATTAAGACGAATTCAGAACAAATCTATCGGCGTTCGAGCAAAGCGAATTTCTTTGTTTGGGATGTGAAAACGAAAAGCCTGACGACCGTCAGTAGTATCGGCAAGCAAGGCTATGCGACACTGTCTCCAGATGGCAATAAGATTGCTTATGTGGTTGGCAATGATTTGTACTATCGAGATCTTATTTCGATGGAAGAATTTCGAGTGACGCGCGATGGTCGCAAAAATCACATCATCAATGGCTCTGCGGATTGGGTCTATGAAGAAGAATTGGCGATGGCCAAGGCTTTCTCTTGGTCGCCCGATAGCAAGCACATTGCCTTTATGCGTTTTGATGAAACGAGGGTGAGAGAATTTACCATGACCAAGCATAATGATGATGTTTATCCAGAGTATGTGACTTTTAAATATCCTAAAGTTGGAGAAGACAATGCGGTGGTAACGCTTCATATTTTTCACCTAGAAAATAAAAAGACGACCCTAGTAGATGCTGGGTATGAAAAAGAAGGAGCGACTCCGGAGGAACAAATTTATTTTCCAAGAATAAAATGGACGACCGATCCTGCTAAGTTGTGCGTCTTCAAAATGAATCGTTTTCAAAATGAATTAGAACTCCTCTTGGCCGATGCGACTACTGGCGCAACGACTTCGTTGCTGAAAGAAAGCAATCCTTATTATATTCGGATCGACGATGACTTGACCTTTTTGGAAAATGGAAAAGAATTTATTTGGACGAGCGAAAAGGATGGCTTCAAACACATTTACCTCTACAATATGAAAGGTAAGATGGTCAAGCAATTGACTACTGGAAAATATGATGTCACCAGTTTTTACGGAGTAGATGAAAAACGCAAACAGATCTATTACCAAGCAGCAGAAGATTCTCCCTTGGAGCGCCAGGTTTATTCGATCAGTCTAAAAGGAAAAGGAAAGAGAAAGTTGACCCCTAGCAAAGGAACGAATGCGGTACAGTTCAGCAGTACTTTTGATTATTATGTCAATACTTATTCCAACATCAATTCGGCAAGTACTTATACCGTCTATGATCTCGCAGGAAAAAAAATCAGAGCCATTGAAGATAATGCGCGGATCAAAACCCTGCAAGAAGAGTATGGCTTGAGTCCTGTAGAGTTTTTCAAATTTACGACTGGCGATCAAGTAGAATTAAATGGCTATATGATCAAGCCGCTAAACTTTGATGAATCCAAGCAATACCCCGTTTTTATGTATGTCTATGGCGGCCCGGGCAGCCAAACGGTGCAGGATGCTTTTGGTGGTTTCAATTACTGGTGGTTTCAGATGTTGGCTCAAAAAGGCTATATCGTGGCTAGTGTAGACAATCGTGGAACTGGTGCAAGAGGACAAGAATTTAAGAAAGTAACTTACCAGCAATTGGGTAAATACGAAACCCTTGATCAAATCGAAGCGGCCAAGTATTTAGGGAAACTCCCTTACGCGGATGCTAGTCGAGTTGGGATTTTTGGTTGGAGCTATGGTGGCTACATGTCTTCCTTGTGTATCCTAAAAGGAGCAGATGTTTTTAAATCTGCGATTGCGGTAGCGCCTGTGACCAACTGGAAATGGTACGACTCCATTTATACCGAACGTTATATGCGTACACTCAAAGCCAATGAGTCTGGTTATCAAGAAAACTCTCCCGTTTATTTTGCAGAAATGCTAAAAGGGAATTACCTCTTGGTACATGGCCAAGCCGATGATAATGTACATTTCCAGAACAGCGCAGAGATGGTCAAAGAATTGGTCAATGCGAATAAACAATTTGATACCTATTTTTATCCCAATCGGAATCACGGTATTTTTGGCGGGAATACCCGTTTGCATTTGTATTCGAAGATGACGAATTTTCTTTTGGAGAAATTGTAAAAGGAGAAGGTCGTATCAGAAAATTATAAAAGATATTTTAGGGGAGCTGACTTTGGTCAGCCCCTTTTTTTGTGGGGAGTGTGGGGTAGGAAAAACTATCGGTATTTTTCCATGTTGCTAACTGTCTGAAAGCTGGTTTCAAACGCTTACTCGTTAATCGATTTAAAACACATTTTGGATGTTGTAACAGAAAATTGTAATTTGTTAGGGATATAAGGTGCGATGCTGAAATAGACCAGAGAATTAGAGGTGTAGACTTTAGCGGCAAGTAATAGAAAGTGAAAAGACCCCAAATGAAAATATTAAAAAAAATAACGATTGAAATGATACCTGTGATCTTAGGTATCTTGATTGCTTTGTTTATCAATGATTGGAATCAAAAAAAAGAAAATGAGCGGTTCCTGACTAGGATATTAGAATCAATTGACCAAGAAATGAAGCTTAATATAGAAGAGTTTGATAGTACGATCCCCAAGCAATATGCACTTATAGATACGATACAATTTTATATGGACGACGATGAAATTTCTCTGACGGAAATATTTGTTAGAGCGAAAGGTCTTCAAGTGCCAACCGTAAAGAATACCTCCTGGAAATCTTTTTTAAATTCAAAAATGGAATTAGTAGATTTTACAGTAATCTCTAAATTGACAGATATAGAGGAGTCGAAAATATTGATGAATAAAAAATTAGATAGTTTGATGAGTTTTGTTCTTGATAATTCTCAATCAACGAATCCCAAAAATAAAAATAAATTGATCATACAATTATTGAACTTACTTGATAGCGAAGAGCAACTTCTCGATACTTATAAAGAATACTTAGGAATAGAAAATAAAGCTAGCGACTAAAATACATAACTTGTCTAAAGGTGCGCGCGTACTGTGCTCGAAAGGCATTTACAAAACCAGGCATTAATTACCCAAAATCCCAAAAAAGTGATCCCGTCATTTGTGGTCTTAAATCAATCAGACCACTAGAAAGAGGGTAGCCAGAATAACTAGGGCTAATTTTAGACCTTCCTGTCCTACTCTCAATCGGTTATATCGTCGAGATTGCAGTTGGAGGCTGTTTCGACCCTGTTAATTTTAGGCATTTATCTTGCAAGTCCCTTAAATAACATTGTTTATGAGCCTTGAAAAGCTTAAATTTGGGGCAACAAAAAATATTCTATGCAATGAAATCTATCCATTCTTTGATTTTTCTCTTTTTCTTATTGTTTATTTTTCAAACTTCTTCCGGACAAAGTTGCTTGCCCGATGGCCTCCGCCTTTCTAGCCAGCAAGAGATTGATGACTTTTCTGTCAATTATCCTGGATGTACAGAGGTAGAAGGATATTTGATTATTGATGAACCAAGTTCCGAGACGATTGACAATCTAAATGGCTTAAGTCAATTGAAGATAATCAGAGGTTATTTATCATTTATAGGGAATAGGTCGATTACTTCTCTGGCTGGTTTGGATCAATTAGAATATGTGGCCGGTGATTTATTATTTAAATCGAATATTGCGATGACTTCCCTAGCTGGTTTGGATCAATTGGAATATGTGGGTGGTGATTTATCGTTCTTTGGCAATCATGAGTTGGTCAATTTCACGGGGCTGGGCCAATTAGATTCTATTGGCGGAGATTTTATCTTGGGCGAAGTTAGTTATAATAGCTTGAGCGGGAATAATGGATTGGAAAACATGGAAGGCTTAGACCAATTAGAATTGGTCGGAGGGAATATTGTTTTGTGGCAAAATTTCAATATCCAAAGCTTGGATGGCTTGGAACAATTGAAAGTAATCAAAGGTCACCTGACTTTAAGTTTCAATGATGCCTTAAGTGATATGACCAGCTTGAGCAACTTGCATACCATTGGAGGAGGCTTATCGATAACTTATAGCGAGAATGTTTTAAATTTATCGGGTTTTAGTGGCTTACAAAATTTGGGTAGCCTATACCTGATTGGCAATGATAAGTTGCAGACGACAACTGGATTGGGACCGATTCAGGAATTGACGGGTTCTGTCGTTGTTGAAAAAAATGATTCTTTAGTGGATTTGAGTGGACTTTCTGAATTAAACCATTTAGCTGGTTGGTTGAAAATCGAAAGGAATTATTCTCTGATGGATTTATTAGGACTTTCTAAATTAAACCATATAGGAGGGAGCGCAGAAATCGTGACTAATATTTCCGTAGAAAATCTTGCCGGATTGGGAGAACTTGATTCCATCGGAGGGCATTTTCATCTTATTGCAATGAATGAAATAACGGATTTGTCTGGTTTGGGGCAATTAAAATTTATTGGGGATGATTTTGACCTCCATCACAACAGCAAACTGGAATCTACGCTTGGATTAGAAAACCTTACCTATATTGGTAATGGGCTTGATTTATATTCCAATACTGCATTAGAAGATTTATTAGGCTTTTCTAAGTTGGATAGCATTGGAGGGTGGTTAGGTATCAGGAGGAACCATGCACTGATTAATCTTATGGGTTTAGGAAACCTTCAAAAAACTGGTATAGGTATTAGGATTGGAGAAAATTCAAATCTGAGGAGCCTAGAAGGTTTGGGGCCGCTTGATTCTATAGAATGGGTGGATATATACATTAGCGAAAATCCATTATTGTCTATGTGCAGCGAACCAGTGGTCTGTAAATTCCTAATAAGGGAGGGAGGATGGAATCCCATAAATTCTAATGCACCAGGCTGCAATAATACCACAGAAATATTAGGGGACTGCGAGGAGATTAAAAAAGTGAATTATCACATTTACTTTGATGTCAATGGGAATAAAGTCCGCGATCCAGATGAATCCATCTATCCGGATGCGGGGATTAGTGTTCTTCCAGGAGATACGCTTGGTGAAATTTATTCTTATTCCAATTTTGAGCAAGAAGGCTTTGTCTACCTGCCTTATGGCAATCACGAAATAGTTTATAACGAATTGGCAGCACCCAATTGGAACCTGACTACAGACTCTACTAGTTATCATATTACATTGGATCAAGCGACTATTCCAGATACTTTACTTTTTGGCATTCAGCCAATACAACAAGTTTCTAAATTGACGTCCTATGTCGTCGTTGATAATAATCGTTGTAATGAAACCGCTCAAATGGAGATCGCGGTAAAGAATAGAGGGACAAGCACTGCTAGTGGCATTTTATGGCTAGAAATAGATGAGTTGTTTGCTGATGTAGATTTGTATCAAACACCAGACACCGCTGTTGGTACTCATTTGTATGGATGGAAGTTTGAGCATCTACCTCCTGGACATTCCTTTATGAAAAAAGCAGAAATCACTTTCCCTGGACCACCAACCCTTGATATTGGGACTATTCTTACGCTGGATACTTACAGTGATTTTACCGACCTGTCCGGTACTTATACTAGTCCCGAGTATAATCTTAATCTTTTGGTAAGATGTGCTTATGACCCCAATGACAAATTGGTGCATCCAAGTAGAATGGGAAACTATACCCTTTGGGAAGAAGACCTGATTTATACCATTCGCTTTCAAAATACCGGGAATGATTATGCCAAGGATGTGGTGATAAAAGACACCCTAGATGACCGCCTTGATGCGCAGACTTTTAGGCTATTAGGAAGTAGTCATCCCGAAAATTTATCCGCCTCTTTGCAAGGAGATCAATTCCTCAATTTTGAGTTTAGAAATATTTTCCTTCCAGATAGTACGACGAATTTCGACAGGAGTCAGGGTTCTGTGACTTTTGCTGTAAAGCCAAAAAGCGGTCTAGATGATTTTACAGAAATTCAGAATAGCGCAGGTATTTATTTTGATTTTAATCCACCCATTATTACGAATACAACAGAGAACTTAATGGTCTCTACTTTCGATTTTGATGATGACGGTTTTGAGTTGTTTGTAGATTGCGATGATAATAATCCAGCTATTTATCCGGGAGCCACAGAGGTAGCCAATAATGGGATTGATGAAGATTGTGATGGAGAAGATTTGATCAATACTAGTCTTAATCCATTAGCGGATTTATCCGTTTCTATTTTTCCTAATCCAACTTCTGGAGACTTATGGGTTGTATTTCCTAGTAGCATAGAAGGAGTACTCACCTTTAGAGATTATACTGGAAAGACTATTCTGACGCAAGTGCTGAATCAAAAGAATCAGTTGGATCTTAGTGATGTGCCGAATGGCGTTTATAACCTAGAAATTAAAACAGCCAAGGGCACTCTGGTAAAGCGAGTCGTTAAGGTTTTTTAAGGGGGGGGGTAGAAAGAAGGAGCTGTGAGAATATTTATGGTTCCAACTTAAATTTATAGACCAAGTTGTCTGGAAACGTCCATAATTAAAGAGTCATTATACACCTGAATTGAACTAAATTAACGAAATTTCGTTTTTTACATAAATTTTTATTTTTAATATGTTTTAATTATTTTTGGTATTTAAAAAGACAATCTATTATATTTTTTTTGAATATCTTGTTCTGAATAATATCCGTGTTTACATTATATAAAAAACCAAAGAACTATGCGCCTTTTAACGTTACTCTTATTGCTAAGTTTTACCCCATTATTATCGTCTGCCCAGAATGATTGGCGAACGATGATCGACAATCCAGAGATAGATTTCTCTACGATACAACAAAGTTTTTATGCCGAATTCGGAGATCGCATAGGACCAAAAGGTTCTGGATGGAAGCAATATAAGCGCTGGGAATACTACCAAGAACAACGCTTAGATGCCCAAGGTAATTTCCAACGACCGGGGAGTGTGCTTTCTGAAATTAGAAGATATAGACAAACTCACCCTAACTCTAGATCCTATGTCTCGGGATCTGGAAATTGGGAGTTACTAGGACCGACTC
>CAYQRA010000069.1:0-14698 GCA_964419315.1 uncultured Saprospiraceae bacterium
CTGATCGAAATTGCGTATTGGTCGTTGGCCGATCAATTTTTACACTGGGCTCAACGGGGCCATAAGGTTTATCTCCATCCAAGAAATAAAGACCATTGGCATCCATGGGTGGATCAATGATATAAGCAGCGGAATACTCTTGTGCTCCATTAAAGTTCGTGGCTAGTAAATTATTATAGATGGAAATTTTTCCTTTGTGAACGCCAGTGGTAATCCATTTGGGATTGTGTTGGTGAGAGAGTTCCTTTTTTTGCTCGGCCGTTTCGCGACCATAGTTGGCGGGGTCTCCCCAGCGGTAAATGATATCTCCCCCTTTGCCATGTTTACCACCGGTATGGCCTTTGGCTTCTTCTTTGGTCGTGGAGTGATCGATGAGCACTACCTCTCCTATTTTTCGCACACTCAAAGCAATTTGATCGAGCTCCGGATTATAGTCCATTCCGTTGATCATAAAGGATTCTTGAAAGCCCCAATCATAAGTAGAAATAGCAGACATGTCCAACAACTCTGGATGATCGTCCACTACTCCATAAGTAGAACCATTACTATTAACTTCTTGGATGGCGTGATCCATAATATTCCACTCCCAAACGATTTCATCTAGAATAGGATCATATTCCAAAACGATATCCACCTCACTAGGATTACCTCTGGATTCCACCCAGCCTAATTCTGTAAATTCTTGTACGGATAATCTTTTTCGTCCAGCGCATAAGTAATTGCCATTGGGCATTTTGATAACTTCATAATTCAAATAACGATTTGAATCTGTAAATTGGTAAGAAACGTGGATGGAACCATCCCAGTTTTTCTCCACGATGGTCGATGTCGAAAAATTGATATACAATAACTTTCCGGTGGGTAATAATTTGGCGTGATGTCTAATGCCGGGCAAATTCCAAGTATGCATTATTTCTCCGCAGTTATTGATCAGATAAAAATCATTGGACGCTTCGAAAAGCGTATAACTCTCTAGGGCATCCGGAGTGTTTACACTTAATCCTTGTCCATTTAGAGTGGAGGAAAAAATAAGATAACTGAGTAGGAGTAAATAATTTTTCATAGGTCTATTTTTGTACGCTTAGGCTAAAGAGGTAATTTAAAAAAAATGCTTGGTCAATAGTGCATTACTTTATGGCTTTCCAAAGTTTGTCCATCTTGAGTAGAAAGGGTGACAAAATACATTCCAGTAGCTAAGTTGCTTAAATCAAGTTCAAAAAAGGCATTTTGCGAATCAAAACTTTGGAGACTTCGCCCATCTAAGCCGTAGAGTCTAACTACTGATTTTCCACCTTGGAGATTTTCAATATACAGCATTTTATTGCTTCCATCATAGCGCACCGAAAATTGCTTTTCTCGAATCAATTTATCTTCCACCTCTAGGACTTGGCAAGTTTCATTTTCAATAGCACCTGCTACTTGATCTCCTGGCGTCAAATTCCTTCCAGCAAAAGCAGGATAGCTTTTTGGATATTTTTCACAACGATAAATAAAACCAGCGGCAGGAATCTGGTATTCCCATTGAATTTCTCCGGCTTGGTCAACTTCCATTAACCTTCCTGTGGCATTGGCAATAAATACATTTTCATTGGGCAAAACAGCAATTCCGGAGCCATAGTCCGAACGAAAAAGAGTCCCGGTGGTTTCCCTATCAATTTGGATACTGGCCTCAATGGGGCCATAGGGTTTGCCATCTTCCAATAGATAGGAACCATCTGCTTTGATTGGTGGATCAATTACCACCGCAGAAGAATAAGGCGTTCCACTAATTGATTTCCCCAAATTATTATTGTAGACGGATATTTTCCCTTTATGAGGCCCTTCTGTAATCCACTTTGGGTTGTGTTGCAAAAACAATTCTTTTCTTTGCTCGGCAGTAGCTCGGCCATAATTTCCGGGATCGCCCCAGCGATAGATCGCGTCTCCTCCTTTTCCGTATTTGCCCCCTGTATGACCAGCAGCTTCGGCAGTGGTCGTTGAATGGTCAATAAGGACGATTTCTCCTAATTTCCGAATGCTTAATGCAATTTGATCGAGCTCCGGATTATAGTCCATGCTATTGATCATAAAAGATTCTTGATAAGTCCAATCAAGAGTTGAAAGTGCACCAATATCTAATAATTCTGGATGGTCTTCCACCACCCCATAAGCCGTCCCGGAAGGATCCGTATCTTGGATCACATGATCGATGATATTCCACTCCCATACAATTTCATCTTGCACCGGATCAAACTCTATAATTACATCAACTTGACTTGGAATTCCGACCGAACTACTCCAGCCAATATCCGAAAATTGCTGAGAAGAAAAAGTTCTTCTGGCTACCGCAAGATAATTCCCATTTGGCATCTTCACTACTTCATAGATCAATTCCAAGTCTGAAGTTGACCCTACTGATTCAGTTGATACAATATTTCCCTCCCAATCCTTTTCTTCAATTTGGTTGGCTGAACTTTTAATGTAGAGCAAATTGCCATTGGGCAATAATTTAGAATGAAAAGATACGGGTGGTAAAACCCAAGAATGGACGCTCTCTCCGCAATTATTGATTAAGTGGTGTTCCCCCGCACCTTTAAGAAGGGTGTAGCTTTCAAGCGCTTCCGAAGTATTTATCGTGACGCCTCCTGGTTGGGCATTCGCAGCAAAAACGAAAAAGGTAGATAGTAAGAGGTAGATATATTTATTCATAGCCAATGGTTAAGAAGAACAAAAGAAATTTAACATAATTTACAAATACAATATATAAAAAATTCAACAGGGATATTGCTCCAAATTTTAATCTGTTAAAAGAATGACAAATAAGTAAGTTTAGCCTTTACAAAAATAAAGTTAATTTAGCTGCTATGAAGACCTCTATTTCGATCTGTGCTCTCCTACTTTTCTTTAATTACCTATGCGCCCAAGTCCCTTTGGCGCATGCGCATGCGCATAATGATTATCGACAAAAAAAACCGCTTTTGGAGGCTTTGGAAAATGGTTTTACGAGTATTGAAATTGATGTTTACTCGCATAAAAAACGATTGGTGGTTTCCCATTTAAAATGGAATCTCAATAGGAAGCCGAGCTTGGAAGAATTGTATTTGATCCCTTTGCAAAAACGGATCGCAGAAAATGGCGGAACCGTGTATTTTGGTGATAGTACTCCGGTAATTTTAATGATTGATTTAAAGCAAGATAAAGGCGAATTGTATCAGTTATTAAAAGATCAACTCCCGCTATACCTAGATTTATTCGAGCGTAATCGAGCAGGGAAAAAACAATGGGGACCTTTAAAGATTATCTTGTCTGGTCGACCGCCTTTGGATCGTTTATTGGTCGATAGTCCAGATTTTTTAGCGGTGGATGGCTACCTTGATGCCCTTCGGCCGGAGTTAGGAAAGGCCCTGAGACCACGGGCTAGCGCTAGTTTTAAAAAACATGCTAAATGGCATAAAAAGCGGGGACTCTCCCCTGCTGATCGGCAGAAACTGGCGGACCTAGTCAAAGCAGCTCAGAATTTGGGTATAAAGACCCGATTTTGGGCAACACCCAATGATCCAAGGTTATGGAAAATCCTTTTGGATATGGGCGTGGATTGGATTAATGTGGATGATTTGGGGGGATTTAAGCGGTTTATGGAGGATTGACCTTTTGAGTATTATCAAGATTTTAAAATAATAAATACTTAGCAAGAATTTTTTAACTGAGTAAAATATTATACAATAAAAGTAAATTGACTTTCAAGATTCTACTCCCAGCAAATTGAATCAGCAAATTCTCGTTCCATCCCCTACGGATACTATATCATTGCCAACGAATAATCGAAATCCATCTAAACCTCAAATTCTCTATCCATTTTTGCGGTATGAAGAAAATCAACTTAATCGTTCTCCCCTGCTTATTCCTTGGAATCTTTAGCTGTTCCAATCCGCCCCAAACTCCAGTCCAACAAATAGCACAAGAGACGGAAACCATCTTGTCTTTCGAGCCAGATTCTAGACTTACAGCATTGGTAGATTCCTTCCCCGTCAAGGGTTCCGTTTTGGTTTGGGATGCAATAGCCGATCAATATTACAGCAATGACTTTAGCCGCACTAGTCAAGCTTATCTGCCTGCTTCCACTTTTAAGATTCCCAATACGCTAATTGGTTTGGAAACCGGCTATCTAGCAGATGAAAATCACTTGTTCAAATGGAATGGCGAAAAACAGCCGATCAAAGCTTGGGAGCAAGATTTGAATTTGCGCCAAGCCTTTCAAGCTTCTTGTGTTCCTTGCTATCGAGCTTTGGCGAGAGGTGTGGGCCAGAAAGAGATGCAAATCTGGCTGGACAAACTAGCTTTTGGAAAAATGGATTTGACCGCAGAGAATTTGGATCTGTTTTGGTTGAGTGGAAATTCTAAAATTACCCAGCTAGAACAGATTGATTTTCTGAGTCGTTTTTATGAAAAAAAACTACCGATTAGGGATCGGAATTATGAGATCATGAAAAAAGTAATGTTGGTCCACCAAACAGATACTTATCAATTGAGTGCCAAATCCGGAACTTCCCTACGTGGAGAAAAATACCTGGGCTGGTATGTGGGTTTCGTGGAGAAAGGACAGCAGATTTATTACTTCGCAACGAATATTGAACCAGTGGGGACTTCAGATATGGGCACCTTAGACAAACAAAGAAAGGAAATCAGCTTACAAGCATTGAGCTTGATTATTGGAGAAAAAATCTCTTTAGAATAAGAAGAACTGGCCCTAGAAATCCTCTAATTCCAAACCATAATCATATTGTAGATCCTCATCCAATTTTAGCACTGCCTTTTTGACCATGCTAATCTGTCGGTCGTATAAGTTCATTAAAGTAATACTTCTTTTGATGGAAGGACTAAACTCTTTTAGTTTGGTACAAAAATAAAGTAACAATTCCACTTCGGTTTCCTTCTTCTTAGAATAGCGGATATACTTTTTGATGTTGCGCAAAATTTTGCGAATTCCCTTTTTGATAAAATAAAAACTCCGGGAATTAATTTCTTCGAATTGCTGATCCACTTCTATTTTTATACTATTGATATAGCCCTCTTCATTATCCACTTCGTACAATAAATAGGTCAATAATTCCTTATTCTCCTTTTTGAATTTTGATAGGCGTAGGCAAATATCTAAAAGTTCTTTGGGTGACCGATGGGTCAATTCTCTTCTTAGTTCGGATACAGTTGCGGCTTTCATGTCTATGCTGGCTTGGTTTATACGATGGAGATTATATCTTAGGATTCTAGGTTTTTCATCGAAGTTGTTTTAAAATGGAGGTTGAGAATTATTGTAAGTGCTTGGTTTTCAAAACGAAGCTCCATTATTTTTTCGTAGCCAAAGCTACGGTGAAAATAATTAGCTGAAGTGTTGGAGATCAATGACTTGCAAGAATACCATCTATCTATTTTAAAACAACTTCATCATTAAAACGACAGATCGAAAATAATCGGAATCAAATGTTATGGATCTAATTTTTTTAAGTGGAAATTTCCAAGCAAAGTTAGCCTCAATCTTTCCATCACCATCGACAAAATCAATAATCATTTTGTCGCCTTTTAATCGATTTATTTTTCCGTAAAAAACTTCCGTTTCGATATCCTCCTGAAATTCGAAAAGTCCGTATTTTTTTTCTACCCATTCTAACATCCCTACGGTATCCCGAAAATCAAATTTACTGGGCTTATCCGCTTTGACTTTTTTGAGTTTCAATACTTTTGCCTTTTTCTGTTCCTCAGCCCCCGATTTTCTTTTCTTGATAAATTTTTTCTTGTATAGTTTATAGCCATCAATCAAATAATCTCCGGAGATAAACTTCATCAAAACCCAGTCTTCATTCTCCGCGACCAGCAGTCCTGTTTCCTGTTTTTTCCATCCTTTTATCTTGTATTTTTCAACCTTCAATTTTTTCATGGTTTGATTTTCTTTGGTTTTAGCTATTTTCAAATAGCTATTCTAATTCATTCCTCCCCTCGCAATTTGCTCCTCCGGCGATTCGCTTCTTTCTCGTCCGTAGCCAATCGGATTCTTTCAATGTGTTTTTCATCTTTCAGCCGTTCCTTGATGATTTTGCAATAGTCTTTTTCTAGTTCCGATCCAATCCACTTGCGCTTGGTAGCTTCCGCTACGGCAAAGGTAGTTCCGGAGCCCCCAAAAGGATCTAAAACCAAATGGCCTTCATGACTAGAAGACAGAATAATTCGGCGTAATAATTCTACTGGTTTTTGCGTTTTATGCGGTGTTTTTTCCCAGGAGCTATTAGACAGTGTGGGGATTTCTAAAACATCTTTTGGCTTCGCACCGAGTGGATTGGGTTCCCAAACGTACTCCTTTTTCTTGCTGGATTCATTATGGAAATGCGAACTTTCCGCTTGCTTGCGTTGCGGATATTTGAGGGTATGTGCATTATAAGGAATGCGAACTTCATCTATATTAAATACAAATTTCCGGCTTACGCGTAGGTGTAAAATACTTTCGTGAGAACGGCCCCAATCCTTCCCTAGATTGCCTTTGTTTCGATAAAACCAAACCAACCATTTGCAACCTTTAAAAAGTGGACTTGCCGCCCATTTCAGATCCGCCAATATCTCTGAAAAGCCACAAATAAACAGAGAACCCGTAGGTTTTAAAACCCTGCGGGCTTCCCGAATCCATTCCATGCTCCATTCTACATATTCCTTCTGCGAAGAAAAACTATCCCATTCGGCTTTTTTAATATTATAAGGAGGATCAGCAAAAATAAGGTCAACGGATTCATCAGGCAAGGACCGCAAAAGGATAAAGGCATCCTCTTTATACAATTTTCCAAGGTCGGTACTAAAGAAAGGTTTTAATTTTTTAAGCTTGCTTTTATCGGTTTGATCACTGGGCGTACTCAAGCCTTTTAGAAATTGGTGCACTTGGGTTTTGGTATATACCCGATAATTATTGATGGGATGCCTAGAGGAAATAAATTTCCCCGCTTTATCCCACCTACGCAAAGTTTCTTTGCTGACACTAAGCACTTCTGCCGCCTGTCCAATCGTCAAATATTCATTCATAATTGCTACAAATCACTGTTTTAATGCAGTTAAAAAAGGCTTCCACAACCTTACACAACATTGGGCAACAATTTTAGGAAAAAATGTAGACAAGAACAAAGAATGAGACAAAAATATTTACGATAAACTCTAATAAGGACAAGGAACTAGAAGGAGCCCTTCTTACTTTTAAAGATCAACCGCAAATTATAAAAGGAAAGTAAAACTACGATGATCAACCAAATATACATCCAGACAAAGGAAGGCACCACTACAAAGAGATCCGCATAAGCCTCCAAATCCGAACTTGGCCCAACATTAAAATCCTGAACGATATAAATAATACAAGCCATCCCCAAAAACATCAAAACCCAACGATCTATCGAGGTATATTGGACAATAAAAATCAGGGCGATTCCAAAAACCAATAAAAAGCCAGTAGTAAAAACAGTTTCAAACCAAACAAAACCAGAAACGCCCATAAATAAGGCCAAGGTATAGAGTGCATAACTAGAATATTGAGGTTTTTTGACCCCAATATAAAAAAGGAGATTTCCAAAGATCGCAGAACCAATATATCCGCCCATCAAAATTATAGATCTCCATCCTCCAATCGTTTTGGTCACTCCACTTCCGTCGGGCTCAATTCCTAAAGCAACTACTTTTCCCCCAGTAATCACCGCACCAACCGCATGTCCAAACTCGTGAAGAAAAGTCACCAGTAACATAACCGGATAAAGTATCATTTTCCCATATTCGCCACCACAATATCTGAGCGTAATGTAAATGGCTAATAAAGTGACTATTCCAAGAACTGGTGAATTTTTCATAGGTTTATTTTTATTGCTGTTCTTTCAAATATCAATAGGCTAACTCTCTAAAAATAAATTTTTGACTTCCAAAGCATCCTTTGGTTTTAAACGTCCCGCTAAGATCAATCGCATTTCTCTTCTTCGCATCGCACCATCATATAGCTTTTGTTCTTCTTTGCTGAGTGCAACTACCGGAGGTACTTTCAGTGGTTTCCCTGTTTCCTCATTGATTCCAACGAAGGTAAAATAAGCATGATTACACATCCGGTTATTTCCTCCTTTTATATCCGCAGCATAAACATCCACATTGACTTCTACGGAAGTATTAAATGCCCGAGTAACGGTCGCTTTCAGGGTGATCACATCTCCCAATTTAATGGGTTTCTGGAAAGAAACATTATCCACGGAAGCAGTAACGACGTAAGCTTCACAGTGCTTTCCTGCACAAATCCCACCGATGATATCCATCCATCGCAAAAGATTACCCCCCATTAAATTACCAATTGGATTGGTATCATTGGGCATAATCATTTCGGTCATTATCGTTTCTGATTCACTAATCTTTTTGGCCTTCATTTATTTTTTCTTTTTGTAAATACGCTAGGGTTAACCCTTTATTTTAATAAACGCTGCAAAATTACGCTTGTTTCGCTGACTGCCCAATCCTGAGCCACTTTATTTGAACTTACAAAAAGATTTAAAACTAATATAAGTGCGAATTGCCAAGCTGTTCTCCAATAATCGACGAAAACTAGGAAGAGTAAGACCAAATATGGAGTTTAGATTTTTATTATCTGCCAAAATTCAGCCATTAGACAGGATTAACTTAAGATTAATATATTTTACTATAACTTAAGCGAATAAGTCTTAATTTTGCGCGTCTACATTACTTAAGCAGTTTTCACCTATGAATTCTCGAATGAACATCGTCCACATCATCTTTTCTTTTTATGTCCTGCTAGACTTCTATACTTACTTTGGCATTCGTTCCTTGATAGCGGAAAAAAACAGGATTTGGTATTCCTTGATTTATTGGGCGAGTAGCGTCTTTGTTTACTATAGTTTTTATCGGGTATACCAATTGCTCGAAGGCGGAGCTATCTTTAGAGATACCTCGGCTAATATGTACTTTGGATTGTTTTTGACGGTTTTGGTGGGGAAACTTTTTTTTGTCGGATTGCTTTTTTCTCAGGATGTCTTGAGGGTACTTTGGGGAGGTGGTCGTTTTATAAAAAAATCCATTGCAAAGGAAACCGAAAGTGCGCCTACTCCTTTTCTACCGAAGCGTAGAAAAATGTTAACCTGGGGGGCATTAGGAATTGCGGCAGCGCCTTTTCTCAGTATGCTATATGGCATCACTAAAGGTAAATATCGCTATACGCTAAATAATGTTCGCTTGCCTTTTGCCGATCTTCCACAGGTATTTGATGGCCTCAAAGTGGTACAAATTTCCGACATCCACGCAGGCAGTTTTGATGATCCATCAGAAGTCGCTCGCGGGGTACAAATGATCAATGATCAAAATCCCGATCTTATTTTATTTACTGGCGATCTGGTCAATTCTGACAAAGATGAAATTGATCCTTATATTGAAATTTTTGAAAAATTACGTGCCAAATATGGCAAATTCGCCATTCTTGGAAACCATGATTATTATGGTCTTCCGGATGATCACGCAGAAGAGAAAATTTACTGGGCAGACTTTTTTATAAAATATGAAAAAATGGGTTTCCAATTGCTGGCCAATGAAAATGCCCATATCCAAATCCAAGAAGATCGCTTACAAATTCTTGGCGTTGAAAATTGGGGAGCGAGTCATTATTTTCCTAAAAATGGCAATTTAGATTATGCCTTGGAAGGAGTCCCAGAGGATGATTTTTGCATTCTACTTTCTCATGATCCAACGCATTGGAGCGAGAAGGTGCTAGACCATAAAAGACATATTCCATTGACCTTGAGCGGTCATACGCATGGTTTCCAATTTGGGATCAGTGTTCCCGGATTCAAATGGAGTCCGGCTCAATATCGCTATCCGCATTGGTTAGGACTTTATGAAGAAAAAGACCAAAAATTATATGTCAATCGTGGTTTTGGTTTCTTGGGTTTTCCGGGGCGGATTGGTATGTGGCCAGAGATTACGGTGATTGAATTGGCGAAGGTGTAAGCGATCGAGATACATGGAATTTAGGTGGGAATTGAGGTGTCCAGTTGATCGCGCAGATTTTGGACGATCAAACGTTATTCCGAGGAAATCCGCGCCAATGCTAGACAAAAAAACCTCCTTATTCTTGACCTTTTTCATCTAAAAAACAAATAAATTTCCATTTTCACTTTCTGTAAATTTACAAGAGTTAAAAATTTCTCACCATGAAAAAATACAATTTACTATTCCTCTGCTTTTTTTCACTGAGCACTTTATTTGGTCAGACCATCGCTGAAATCCAAGGCACCGGTGATGTTACGCCTTATGAAGATCAAGTCGTCAGTACTTCAGGGATCGTCACCGCAGTAGATGACATCAGTTATTTTATTCAAGATGGAACCGCTCCCCGAAGTGGTATTTATGTCTATGATGCTACCCAATCTCCGAGCCTTGGAGATCAAATAAATATAACTGCGAAAGCCGTAGAGTTTTTTGAAGTAACCGAATTGGTTGATGTTACTGCTTTTGAGGTGGTTTCTTCTGGAAATCCATTACCCGATTACGTCGAAGTCAGCACCAATGATTTGAAAAATGAAGATTATGAGGGGATGTTGGTCAAAGCCAAAATGTCGACTTGTACCGATACGGATCTTGGTTTTGCAGAATGGCAAATTGATGATGGCAGTGGCCCTATTGCCGTCGATGATTTGATTTACCTATTTGCTCCAACGCTCAATACAATCTATACCGTTTCTGGTCCATTGCATTATTCTTTTGGTGCTTATAAAATCCTTCCTAGGTTTGAGGCGGATATTGTCAACGAATTGCCTCTTTATTTTACCAAAAAACCAAAGGAATCTGAGATTACTACCAATAGCTTAAAGCTAACTTGGGAAACCAATATTGCGGCTTCGGCGATGATAGAATATGGCTTGACTCCAGCTTTAGAGTTGGGAACCCAATCTGACCCCAACCCCAATTCGACCGAACATTCTATAACACTGACGGGCTTGCTCCCAGCAACACCTTATTATATCAGAGCCACCTCTGAGTCTGGTATGGATAAAACCCCAACAAGTATTCAAGTCGTTAGTACCGTCTCCAATAGTACTGGCGACATTAAAGTATACTTTAATCACAGTGTCGACAACTCCCTTGCTACAAACGAGTTAGCCGTTTCTACCTCTTCCATTATTGACACCATCATTTCCTATATCAACCTTGCGGAACAATCTTTAGACATCACCATGTACGAAATTGAAAACGAACAAATTGTCAATGCCATCAACGCTGCACATAACCGTGGTGTATCGGTTCGCTACATCTCCGACGACATGGGTACGAATAGCGTTTTGGATAATTTGAATATTGATATTCCATTGGTAAAGGGAAATACAGAAGGGATCATGCATGATAAATTTATGATCGTAGATCGCGCTTCGGTCAATGGTAGTTGGGTGATGACGGGATCGATGAATCAAACGATCAATAATCTAGGCTGGGATTTTAATAATATAATTTGTATTCAAGATCAAGCTTTGGCGAATGCCTTTTATTTAGAGTTTAATGAAATGTGGGGAAGTACAAGCAATATGCCTGACGCAGCCAATGCAAAATTTGGAATGGATAAAATAGACAATACCCCACATTGCTTTTTAATAGATGGTCGACCTACTGAATTGTATTTCTCTCCTAGTGATGGAACGGCCAGACAGATTCAGCAGCGAATTGATGCAGCAGAAAATGAATTGGCTTTTGCTATTTTAGTCTTTACAGAAAACAGTTTAGGGACCGCCGTCAAGGAAGCTCATGAGCGTGGTCTTAATGTCAAAGGCATCATTGATTATGTAGATTTCGGTGGTAGTGAATTTAACTTCCTATTGGACAACGATGTTCCGGTATTGGATTATCAAAATGAAGATGGAACGCAGTGGCCAGATGGCCCTACCCTGCATCACAAATACGCGATAGTCGATTATATGACTGGCGATCATCCGATCTTGATTACGGGTTCTCACAATTGGACGGCCTCTGCTAATTCTATCCATGATGAAAATACTTTGATCATCGAAGATGCGACATTGGCTAATATTTATTACCAAGAATTTTCTGCTCGTTATAATGGACTATTGAATTCGACCACCGCTATTCCATGGAGTCCACTACAAGTTCATCCCAATCCTAGCAATGATCTAATCACCATTGAGGTTTTGGAAAAAGGGACCCTGCAAGTTTTTGATGTACGTGGGCAATTGATCGATCAGGAAAAGGTAAGTTTGGGAACGATTAATTATTCTTTGGCAAGTTTCTCGGATGGTATCTATTATGTCAAGGTGGGCAATGCAGTGGCGAAAGTGGTTTTGGAGCGGTAGCTCTGGCCGAAAAAACACAATCTAATTAAAATGTAAATATCCGCGTGTTCCTGAAGAGGAATACGCGGATATTTTTCTAAATCACCTGATCACCGCTACTTCTCCTGCGATAATATTGCTTGTTCCATCAGCTAACTTAAGCCATACCTGATAGACATAAATCCCTTCCGATACGGCTTGTCCATTGACCGTACCATCCCAGCCTGCCGAAGGGGTATTGGGAGGAATATTCAAACCTTCAAATAATAAGCCCCCCCAGCGATCATAGATCTGCATCCTTTCAATGGCAATTATTTTTTCGTTGGAGTAGACGGTGAGAAAGTCATTGAAACCATCGAAGTTTGGGGAGAAGGCATTGGGGATATAAGTTCGTTCTCTCTCGGAGACAAAAACACTGATGTCCGCCATTGTGCTACAGCCATTTTCATCGCTAAGAAGCACCGTGTAGTTTTGATCTTCGCTAAGAATGGCAAAAGGACTTATACAATCGGTACAGCTCAAACCATCAGCAGGCGACCAAGTTACTTGGAGATCCGGAGCATTAATCGCCAAGGGAAGCCTGATGGCTTCTTCCGCAAAGGTGGAGACCCCATTGGGCAAAGAAAACTCAATAGCTGGCTGCATTTCTACCTCCAAAACATAGAGGGTATCGCATGCACCAAAGTTGGAAGGAATCCTTTCTATATAGGTACCAGCCTCTGTAATGGTTTGATTGAAAAAGCCAAGGCTACTTCCTTCACAAAGGAGTTCCGTAGTATAAATTTCTATTTCTTCCCATACCGTAACAATTATTTCTTGGACGGAATCGCAACCATTGAGGGCCACCAAATTTTGCAAAAGAACATCATCTTGCGTCACCCTATTTCCAAAAACAAAAATGGTATCTCCGGCACATAAATTTATTTCTTCACTCGCAAAAAACGGTTCCGAAAACATCACCTCTATTTGATGGGTAGAGTCGCAGCCATTGGCGGCAGTATACGATTGTTCAATCACCCTGTTGGCAAAAACAGCCATTCCAGATACAAAGACCGTATCCCCGAGGCATAATTGTATCTGTTCAGAAGTAAGGATATTTTCATTAAAAATAGCGGCTATTTGGTGGGTCGAATCACAGCCATCAGTGGAGAGGAAACTTTCGCTTAAAGTATTATTGTCCACCACCGTCGTTCCAAAAATAATTGCCGTATCTCCTTCACATAAGCGGAGGGTATCGAAAGTAAAACTAACATCAAAGACTTCAACATTTACCGAATGTGTAGAATCACAACCCCGACTAGAATTAAAAGTTTGAGAGACCAGATCATCTTGAAAAATAGGGTTTCCAAAAACAATCGCGGTATCCCCTTCGCATAGCTGAATGGATTCATTGGTGAAAACTGGAGCTATAAAAAGAGCACTAATCGTATGAGTAGAATCACAACCAAAAGAAGAGGAATAATCTTCACTGAGTACCGAATTTTCTGTAAGGAGATTACCAAAAATAACAGCGGTATCTCCTGTGCAAAACTGGAGGGTATCAAAAGTAAAAATAACATCAAAAAATTCAACGGTCACTTCATGAATGGAATCACAAGCGATACTGGAAACAAAAGTTTGGGATAATATTTCGTTTTGAAAAACAGGATTGCCAAAAACAATCGCCGTATCTCCGATACAAAGTTGAATGGATTCTTCGGTCAATAATGGTTCGATAAAATTTACAGTAATGCTATGAGTCGAATCACAGCCATCGGAAGAAGGATAGGTTTCCTGCCAAGTGCTATTTACCAGAACAGTATTTCCAAAAACGATCGCTGTATCTCCTTCGCATAACTGGAGAGTATCAAAGGTCAAAATAACATCAAAAAACTCGACGCTTACTCGGTGGGTAGAATCACACCCCACACTAGAAATAAACGTTTGTGCTACTAGGTCATTTTGAAAAATGGGAGTCCCAAAAACAATGGTGGTATCTCCTTCACATAATTGACGAAATTCATTTGTAAAAATCGCTTCGATAAAATTAGTGGTGATGATATGGGTAGAATCGCAGCCATTGGAAGCGGGATAGATTTCACTAAAAATTCCATTTTGGAGAATGACATCGCCAAACACCATTAGCGTATCTCCTTCACAAGCATTTAGCGCTTCTGAACTGCTGATTTTGTCCAAAACATTAATGGTGATCCTGTGAATAGAATCACAAACGGCAGAGGAAATAGGAATACTTTGTACCAAGGTGGTATCCACCAAATAAGAAAGCCCATCGATGATAACCGGATCGCCCGGACAGGTGCTGATCGTATCAAAAGTCATCGGAGGCATTTCCAAAATAATGTCAATCGTATCTGTACTAAAACATCCTAAATCTG
>CAYQRA010000070.1:0-13477 GCA_964419315.1 uncultured Saprospiraceae bacterium
TTTCTATAATAAACCGAATGAAGGGAAGGCTTGTCCCGTACTTGCTACGCGGTTCACAAAGTAATTTTTGGTCCCCTATTTTTTTGAGATTTCTGAAAATCCCATCTAGCCTTCTATTAGTCCCTTGGTGTGTTGATTTTTGAAAATCAAATATCCTATCAAAAATTTTGATTCTCATCTAGATTGAAAAAAATCAAGAATATCTTCTTTGTATTGATCTATAAAATCTACTTGCTTATAAACTTCATGGGCTTTGCCCGCTAAGATTTGCCATTCAATATTTTTGTGCTGAAACCATTCATGATCTGGTCGATATTTATCTTCTGCTCCATAAAGTAATTTGGTAGGGAAAGCAGGGTTTTCTGTTTTATAGCGAAGGCGAGTCGCAGAAATGGCATATAATCCAAGGACCTGCTTTCCTCGGAAAGCAGATTCCCAAGCGATGGTACCCCCAATGCTAAAGGCTAGAACGTAGACTGGCTTTGGTTCTACTTGCAGTAAATTGGAAACGGCGGTTGGGATACCTTGTTTGAGGAAAAAACTATGGCGGTCTTCTTGGGAAAGATTAGGGGCTTTTAATTCAGCTAATTGAGGACTTTCATAATATTTCCAATCGAAATGAGGACTTAGAAAATCGTAGTAATGACTTAGCCACTGCTTATCATCTTTGCCCCATAGATCCGAAAGGACAAGGAGTCGCGGAGCTTTTGCTGGCATAGGATAGCTAAGAGTTAAAAAGGTTTGGTTTGAAAATTATGCGACTTCATTGAATTCAGAAGTGCTAGGTTTAAGGCTCCTGTTTTTTCTGTTGGATTATAAAAGAAATAACCGAGACCATAGCTACGAATATCCAGGCAAAATGAAGGTAGTCACTTCCTTCTTGGTAGTAATCTAAGGCAATGACCAAGGCCGTCAATACATTAAAAAAGCAGAGGCCAAAAAACAATAAAGGAATGCGCTCTTTTTCCTGTTTGACTCGAAGACCCACATAGCCATTGAGTAAAGCAGTGATCAATTGGATGCCTCCAAAAATCCATTTTCCAGCAGTGATAAAAGAGAAGGCACCGGTTAGGAAAATACCAAAATTTAGAAAACTAGAAAGAATTACAGCTCTTCGTTTGCGCGCTTGTTTACTTCCTAATGGCGAAGTAGAGGCTTGGTATTCTAGTCCAAGATGTTGGCTGAGAAAAGCAACGACTTTTTCTTGCTCGGCATGTTGAGCGGCTTCTAGTGCGGTCCAGCCCTCTAGGCTGGCTTTGATGTGCGGGTCGGCTCCGTTTTCAATCAACAACTTTACAATTTCCACATGTCCTTTATGGGCACTTTCAATCAAGGGAGTCGTCAACACTTCCGGATGCTGATAATTGGGGTCCATGTCCATTTTGAGGTAGAAATTGACCAGCTCGAAATCGCCCGTTTCGGCACCTTTAAATAATTGTTTCCAGTTTCCTCCTGTAGGCATATGATTTTTTTCTAATGGCAATATAAGATAATCTTCTATTAGATTCTTGAAAATAGAAGGTAATTGAATCTTTTCGGCGCTCTTATTTATCTTCTAATAAGGAGGCCATTGAAGGAATGAATTATTCGAAATACAACTTCCCTTTTAGGATCTGTAAAAAGAAATTTGCTGACAAATTAAATTTTCATGTAATAAATAAGTAGATTTGGTCAACCAATTATTGATTAACCAATAACTGGTCAACCAATTTTGCAATTGTCAAAATGATTTTTCCCGAATTTTTATCTGTTTTGAGCGTGTTTAATTTTTGGTTTAGCCCTATATATTTAATTTTTTAACCATAATTTAACCACTTATGTATTTACTAAATGATCGACACTTTAAAATATTTAGTGTCTTAATCCTCTTTATTTTAATCGCAGGTTGTGCAAAAGAAAACTTGCAACCTAGCTCCGTATCTGAATCCTATGATCCAGATATTATGCAATTGGCCGTAGGAGATGCGGTCTCTATTACCAATCCCGGATTTGAAAGTAATTGGTCGGGTTGGAATGATACGGACCCTTCGGCTATTTCCGGAGATGCCAATTCTGGATCGAAGTCAGCAAAGATCACTGGTTCGGGCGCTAGATTTGACCAGACCGTAACGGTCAATCCTAACACGGAATACACCTTGTCGGCGTATGTAAAAGGAAGCTGGAGAATTGGGGCGGAGCATGGAGGCCAAAGAAATACACGAAGTGGCAATGCTTCCGACTGGAAAAAAGAGTCGGTAACTTTTACGACCGGATCTTCTACCTCAGCGGTTATTCTAGGAGAGTATCGAAGCGGAGATGGAAGGTTTGACGACTTTCAATTAATAGAGGGACAATCAACTTCAAGCGGTAATGAACGGCATCAGACGATGGTAGGAAAGACCGTCCGTATAGAAAATGTATCTTCTGACCTTTGGGCCAGAATAAGTGGAAACGGAAGTGGCGTTGCTGTCAAACTTACGACTTCTGCTTCTACTGGAACTTGGCCAAGATGGGTGGTGGAAGAAGTGAATGATGGTGGAGATTATTATTACAGATTCAAAAACGTATCCTCTAACAAGCGGTTCCGACCAGAGGGATCTGGCGCACAAGATATAGAAGTAGGAAATACGAATAGTACTGGTACTTGGACGCAATGGGAGATTACCAGTGATGGAAATGGGAACTATGTCTTTAAAAACAGAGCTCATGGAACTTATCTGAATGCAGGTAATAATTCTAACGGGTCTACCGTAGAGGCATCCACTGGCCAAAGTGGAGATTTGACCACTTGGAGAATCGAAGATTTGAATGGAGATGATGCTAATGGCGAAGGAACGAGCAATGGAGGTTCTCCGGCTGGCGTTATGGGGATTAGTGAAAATGATTGGAAATTAAATGTATTCTCAGGATCACTTAGCGACCCTGATTATCTGGATGCGGCTCCTGATTTAGATAATTATTCTAATGCCAATTGGTTTTACACCGAGGGTAATTTTGCGATGTTTAAATGTTATTCCAGTTATCCTGGCAATAATGGGGATAATGAAAATCCTAGAGTTGAGCTGCGGGAAATGAATGGGTCTAATTTAGCATCTTGGAATGGTTCGAATAATACTTTGCATCGAATGGTTTGGTCGGTAAAAATTGATCGACTTCCGAGTTCTGGTAAGTTGTGCTACGGCCAAATCCATGCGGATGGTGGTCTATTGGATAGCAGAGGAATAAAGTTTGATGATTTGATTCGAGTTCAGGTAGGAAACGGGAGCAATGATGCCGACCGGACTAGCGGAAGCGCACCTATTAAAATCAATGGATGGGTGACCGAAAAAAATGGAGACGGTAACTCTGATAATGTGGGAACCTATACGATGGGGACTACCATGAATCTAGAATTAACGATGCAAAACGATGTGATTCGTTTGTTTCGAAATGGTAGTCAAATATATATCTATGATGGCACCGGAAATAATTCTGTACCCGCGAATTCCACAGGGAATTATTTCAAAGCTGGGAATTACCTCCAGTCTGTTTCTCAAATCAATAATTTTGATGCAAATGACTACGGGGTAGTGGGAATCAGCAATCTTGATATCTTCTAACAAATCTTAGAGCATATAGATAAAATTTATAAGTTAACCATTGTAGTAGAGGAGCTATCTCGTGATACGAGATGGCTTCTTTTATTATTTGTCAATAGATTTGCCAATCTCCGTATTTGCCCTTTATTCTAATTTATTTTTTCAGTTAAAAAAGGACCAACGACAATTCTCAAAAGCCAAACTCAAACCGTTTCTTAGAAAATAAATGGAATCAATTTCTTTACCTTTTTTTGATAAGCCAAATAGTCGTTTCCAAATTCAGCCAAGAGTTTCTTTTCTTCAAAGTGAATGCCTATGATTAGGTAAAGGCTAGTCGCTATCGCAATAATCAAATCAGCCAAAGTCGCCCTTTTGAGAAACCAAGCCCAGACGAATATCAAGGTAGCAAAATATAAAGGATGCCTCACGAGACCATTAAAACCAGAGATTTGTAGTTGAACGGGGGCTTTACTTTTTTGCGGGTCTAGATATTTAGAACCCAAAAACTCCCCTAAATTATATTGCGAGAGGGCTACAAAAAGTAGCAAAGCAGCAATGGCTAAAAATAGCAAACCCATTCCATGGCTTAGGGCGGTCGGAGCAAAAACGAAAGTTTTGGGGTTTTGGATATAAATAAAGACAATAGGTGCTAAGAGTAGTACCGCCATTGCATTGAAAAATAGACGATAATAAGGAGGTGAAATAAAGGAATAGAGTTGGTTTTTGACACTACTGGCAGCAAGGACGCTGTGCATAAAGTAATAAAAAGCGATGGCCAATATTAGGTAAAGTTCCTGCATGTGTTTATTTTATTTAGTTCTCGATGTTTCCTATAACTTTGATTTTAAGCGAACGCTGTCAAAGTATTTTTTTTAGGAATAATGATAGCCAAAAAATAAGCAAACTTTCGTATATTTTATTCGTAAATTGAACTACTTATGTCTTGGTTACTATAAAAACCACAAAAAAATGACTGCTGTAAAATCTACAAAAGCTTGGAGGAAATTTGTTGGTAAATTAGCTTATCCTACCATCCTGTTATTTGTCGTTTCTTTCTTAGGGTTTTTACTGACTTTTTGGGCGGCTTGGAAGGGGTATTTACCCCTTTGGGTAGGTACGCTTTTGAATGCCATTTGGGCTTATCTCTTGTTTACCCCAATGCATGAGGCTGGGCATGGGAATATAAAGGGAATGCACAAAAAATACAAGTCCTTGGAAACGACGATTGGTTGGGTATGCAGTTTAGCTTTGCTGGGGCCTTATCCTGTTTTTCGGTTTGTCCATTTTGAACATCATCGACATACCAATGATCCAGCACTAGATCCTGACCATTGGGTTGTTGGAAAAAATCCTTTACTGATTTTTTTGAATTGCTTTTCGATAGTAGTGAGTTATTTTCGGACATTTTGGGGAAACCGAAAGGAGTTTTTGAAAACACCTGGCGGACGAAGTATTTGGTACCAGGGTTTGATTGGCGGTCTTTGTTTTAATTTGCTTTTTCTTTTTTTGAGTTTTCAATTGGGCTGGATTTATTCCTTGCTACTTTGGATCTTACCGGGGTTTATAGCGAATACTTTTTTGGCTTTTGTTTTTGATTGGTTGCCCCATCATCCACACACTAGTCAGCAAAGGTACCTCGATACCCGCATTATTTTATTTCCAGGACTTTCTACGCTTTTGATCTCACAAAATATGCATTTGATTCATCACCTTTATCCAGCGATACCTTATTATGATTATGGAAAAGCTATGGAAGTATTGCAGGAGGAATTAGAGGAGCATGGTGCGCGGATTGAAGACTATCGCTAAATATTTAAATTACTTCTATGCCTACCATGATCTTAATTAAAATAAAAATAAACCTATGCCACGTCAGCTAAAAAAATACTTGTCTTTTGGATTTCTAGTCTTGTTCGTATGTTCGTTAGCGGCACAAGACTTTGATTGTGAACTCATTTTTTGGGAAGCGGTAAAGGATACGATAGATCAAGATGGAGATCCTGCTATCTTGATGCGCTTAAGTACCGAAAGTAATCCGATCAATACCGGCTACACTACATTTATGTTATTGAATGAACAAGGAGATACAATAGTGGAACAAACAACACCTAGTTTTTTCCTACCTGCGAAAGCGACTATCGGAGATCCGGTGAAAGAATATTTGTTAAAGCTTAAACCACCTTTTGTTCAGATAGGAAGTGATTTTAAAGGCTGCCTGATTACCACTTTACCAATCTGTTCTTTTAAATTAGAGGTTCGTTTATCGGTAGAGGAATTTGATCCTTTGGATACGGAATCGATTAAGATATATCCGAATCCTTTTAGTGAAAATATCAATATCCTTTCTAGCTCGCAAGAACGGGAAGTTCTAGAAATCTATAACACCTGTGGAATCCATTTGCATACGCAAACCCTTTATGGAGAAGAGCAATTGAGTATAGAAACCAGTGATTGGCCCAGTGGATTTTATTTCATTAAGACCAAGCGGGAAATTCTTAAATTTGTGAAATTATAAATGAAGAAAAAAGATCAAAAGATGAGCAGATTTCATTTCGCTTTTAAAGTCAAAGATATAGAAAGTACGTATCGATTTTATCACGAGATACTGGAATGTAAAGTTGGACGACAAACTGAACATTGGATTGATTTTGATTTTTTTGGTCATCAATTATCAGCGCATGTTTCTGATGATCTTCCAGCATTGGATTATTGTGGGAAGGTAGATGGTATTCAAGTGCCGATTCCCCATTTTGGTTGTCTATTAAGCGAAGCTGAATTTGCTGCGGTGAGAAAGAATTTGGAAAAGCAGGAGATTGATTTTATTGTGGCACCGCAGGTTCGGTATCGGGGCGAAGTAGGGGAGCAACAAACCATGTTTGTCTTAGATTTTAGCAATAATCCAATTGAGTTTAAACATTATACTAGGGAAGAGGAAATTTTTTAATCCGCTTCCTTTAGCCGCCCATCGCATATTGCCAGACATCAAAACGAAAGCCATCTTTGCGTTTCATTAAAGCGTTTAATTCTTCTAGATAAATGTCTTTGACTTCCTTTTTAAGCAAAAAATGACTCTTTGGTAAAACCAATTCATCATTCAAAGGATCCAGTCTATTCATTTTTTCTTGAGCTACCTGTCGGACAAAATCACTCGCTAATTTTTTTAGTTCTACCTCCGGAATCAATCTGGAATACAATTCCTCTTCCGCTACCGCATAAGCCTCCGGAGTATAAGCCTCTGGGCTTTCTAGGATGCCAACGAGCGTTGGCGTATCTTTAGCAGCAAAGCGTTTTCGAAGATCTATGGACACGAATTAATAGGGTTAATGATTATAGAGTACTAAGTTATGGAAAATATAGAAATTTGACCCAATCTTGTCTAGGTCAATTTACCAATCAAGTGATCCTGTTTGGCAATAGACATCCCACAAATCGGCGCAGGCCAGCCCAAGCTATCATAATAAGCCAAAGTAGCGGCCATATTTTTTGCCAAGCCCGCAAAAGTACTCTGATAATGAGCCTTCATTTTAGCATCAGAAAAAGTATAATAATCACCGCGAATCCAAAGGGGTAAATCCTTCCCATCGATCTGATGAGCCAAGAGAAAATCTGCTGGCCCCGAAATTAAATCTGGCGACCGACCGAGTTGTCGCCCCGCTTCTTCCACAATCTCCCGGATAGAAATACTAGGGTGAGATATAATATTATAAACCTGTTCCTCCTCTGGTATTTCCAAACTTTCGATAAGTATGGCTACCAAGTCTTGTACATACGTAAGTGCCAATACGCGCTGGCCATCATCGGGTAGCAAAACCTCCGATCTGGTTTTCATTTGATACAACCAATAATAAAAGCGATCAGTATAATCAAAAGCTCCATAAACAATCGAAGGCCGAAGAATCTTATAATCACAAGGCAATTGCTCCACCAAGCGATCACATTCCGCCATCCGATTTCCATAGGTATAATCGCTTTGATCTGTTTTGGCTTCCTCGGTACAGGCTTTTAAAAATAGGTCTTCCGTTTGCATGCTCCCACCCTTTACCTGATAAGAAGAAATACTAGAAAGATAGAGGTACCGTTTGGGCATTTTTTGGAGATGCTTGGCAATAAGTTCAATCGATCCGGGAAAATAGCAAGACAGATCAATGATGTAATCCCACTCCTCTTGATTGAGGACTTTGAGGTCATCTGTATAGCGGTCGCCCCTGAGTCTTTTGACTTCTGGGAAAAGGCTTGGATTAGTCAATCCACGATTGAAAAGGGTGATGTCCCACTTTTGCAGGGGCAGCAATGCTGCTAAGAGATTTTGGCCGATGAATCGAGTTCCACCGATGATTAGTAGTTTTTGCATCGCTGCTATTTTGTCCATGCTCTTACTTTGAGCATTTTGGGTTTCTTAAAAAATCATCAAAAAGATCGGATAGCTCTAACATTATTCAAAGAAGATTTTAAAGCAAAATGTGAAAAATCATTGGCTCCTGGCGTAAAGCTATATCGCCAAGATTGACTACCATTGATTTCGGTGGAAGACCAATAATGAATGTAGTTAAAATCTTGATTGGGATCTGAAAGTTTGATTTCTTCTCCGACTACCTGAAGGACTCTATTGACATCAAAACGTCTGGTATAAAGCAAAGTCAATTCGTCGATAGAAGGAAGATACCAATCATCAAACCCATCTGTACTATTATAGTCAAAACATAATTGAGCGGCGCTTAGGTTGTGGCCACCTTGATTGATGATTGCCGTCGAATTGGCCAAGCCGTTCCAGCTACTTCTAGCAGTCTCTCCAATGGGTAAGATATTCAAATTCGTCCAAGGGATTTCAATTCCTTGGTCTGCTAAGGAAACGATTAGTCCATGCTCCAATCCATCTGCCCCGATATAAACATGAAAAACAACGCCTCCTCCAAATACTTCTCCAACATAGTGGGTAGGACTTGAAGTTACATTCAATACGCTTTCTGCGGTTTTGGCGTGTAATGCATAGGGAACACTCAGTAGCTGGCTGGTTCCAGTCAGGGTATAATTCTCCCCACCAGCGGGATCTGTTTCTGTTTTAATAAAAAAAGGCCCAGCCGACCAATCTATACTAGCGAAACTTCCACTGACAACAGTTCCCGTACCAATTTCTAGACTGACTAGTCCATTGGTATTAGTAGTCGCTTCATGGCTTTCTTGGTATACCGGATTGCCATCAACAGAACCACTTAGAATAGAAATTTGCATACCGATCTTTGCATCTTTTAAGAGCGTATTATCGGCAGCTCGAATAACTGCTTGATAAGACATTTTTTCGGGAGCCTGAGCAAAAAGGGCATTCATTGAAGTTGCACATAGGAAAAGGAAGCACACAATTTTTTTCATAGGTCTCTTTATTTTACATAAAATCACATGGACGCTTCATGGATTTCATTGTTTAACGACTTTAAAAGTCTGTATAAAATTATCGTTTTGTGTAATTTTTATAAAGTAGGTAGTTGCAGCCAATTCGCCAAATTGGAAGATCGTTTGTGGGTTTAGCATTTTTTGAGCATCTACGAGTCTACCAGCACTATCAAATAATTGAGCGAACAGACCTTCTCGGACATCATCCGTGCTAATAGTGACTTCACTACTCGTAGGGTTTGGAAAAACAGAAAGATTCAATGCTTTGCAAGTACTTTCGGTAAGGGTACTGATTGAAATTTCATAGGCTTGTTGAACCCCCTGTATTTTTGAGTGCTTGGAGGCATTTTGCTGATTAAAAACAAGCTGACCGATGGAGAAGCTGATGGAGCCTTCCTCCCTTTCTATATCGCTTCCAGTACTCAAGACGGCTTCTTGGGAATAAGAAGTAAAATTTAGGAATGCCAATAGTATAGGGACAAACATCCGTTTCATAGGTTTATTTTTTATGGACTATTGCTGATGTCTTCCAATTTATTTCTTTATTTCAAGAAATGCTCCCACTACAGCTAATTTTCTGATTTTTTATGAAAATTATTCCCCTCACCTTTAGCTCTCCCGACCTAGGCCACTCTTTATGAAGTAGAATCTATGGACGACTTAAGATTTGAAATAATCCCCCAATCTTCCCAATTCCGCCCATTCCGGACAAACTTGTTCGATATCGAACGTTTTTAAAAATAAAAAAATATGTAAAATGCTGATGATCAGTATTTTAATTTTTGGCACACCCATTGGAACTTCAAAAGTATATCTAACAAAATAATACAATGGATCGAGTAATAGACGATAATACACAACGAAAAAATAACAGGAATCGAATCCTGAAAATTCTCATTATACCTATTTTATTTATGGTCGCTTTTTGGGCTTTGAAAAATGTTCTAAAGACTTCTGCGGAGTCGAAAGAATTTCAAATCGTGAAAGTGGAGAGAGGGGATATTGAAAATACGATCACCGCATCGGGTTTGATTGTCCCCTCCTTTGAGCAACAAATCAATGCACCAATTGCCACGGAGATAAAAGAGGTGTTTTTAAAGAATGGAGCTACGGTAAATACTGGAGATGTCATTCTCGAATTGGATCAAGAATACATCCAGTTGGAATATGAATCGCTCAAGGATCAATTGGAATTGAGAAAAAATAACATCACTCGCCTCAAGCATGAATATGCAAAAGATCTTAAAGACCTTGATTATGACGATCAGATTATGGCACTTCAATTAGATCGCATGCAGGCACAATTAACGGATGCTCGCCATTTGCAAAAAATAGGAACGACGACTCAAGAAGAGGTAGACCAAGTGGCCTTAAATATAGAAATCGCTCAATTGGAAAAAAGAAAATTGGAGAATGACTTGGCTTTTAGAAAACAAGTGATTGAAGGAGATCGCAGAAATTTAGAATTGGAAGTATTGATGCAGGAGAAAAAATTGACGGAGTTGAGAAGAAAGCTAAAAGAAACTTCGGTAAAAGCTCCTCGGAATGGGGTCCTTACTTGGATCAATGAAAATATTGGCCGCAAAGTACAAGAAGGCGAAGCCTTGGTCCGCTTGGCCAATTTGGATCGCTTTAGAATCGAAGCGACTTGTTCTGATCGCTATGCGAGTCGAGTGAAAGTAGGGCTTCCAGTAAAAGTAAAAATAAACCAAACGATTTTAGAGGGAAGCATTAGTACTATTTTACCTTCTATTGAAAACAATACCATTTCTTTTAATGTCGAATTGGATAAAGCAGATGCGACAGAATTGCGACCAAGTATGCGAGTCGAAGTCTACATCATCTCTGATAAAAAAGAAGATGTATTGGTTGTTGCCAATGGCCCGGGATTTACCGGAGCGGCTTTGCAAGATGTTTTTGTAATAGAAAACGACAAAGCCATAAAAAAAGAAATTCGCGTAGGTTTAGTGAATGCCAGTACTTTAGAAATCACGGGTGGAACGGTGAAAGAAGGCGACCGAATTATCATCTCTGATATGGAAGCTTACCAGCATCTTGACGAAATCCAAATGAAATAACTTTAGCTATTTATCCAAATGAAAAAAAATATCTTATATCTAAGCAGTGTCTTTTTTTTGCTATGCAGTCCACTTTTTTTAGTGGCACAAGCATCCACAGAAGAGATGACCTTGACGGAACTTTTACAAGCTGCCAGAGCAAAATCCATTGCTAAGAAACAAGCTACACTGGATTTAAAAACGGCCGAATTGAATTATTCCATTTACCGAGCAGGTCTAAAACCTCAACTCAATGCCCGAGCAAATTTGCCTAATTACACCAAGACCTTTAGCGAGATTATTCAACCCAATGGTACTATTCTTTTTCAACCGATTCGGAATAATAACTCAGCGGTTGGTTTGCAATTGACCAAAGATTTTACGCCAACAGGTGGTACGGTTTTTATGACCTCTTCGCTTCAACGTTTTGATGATTTTGAAAACAACCAATTCAACTATAATGGCAATCCAATTCGCATCGGTTTTTTCCAACCTCTATTGTCTTTTAATCCCTTGAAGTGGGACAAAAAAGTAGAGCCTATAAAATGGAAGGAAGCAGAAAAAAAATACGCAGCGGATGTTGAGGCGATTCATAATGATGCCGTCAATTTATTTGCAGAATTATTGGTGATTCATCAAGAATTAGAAATCGCCATTGGGAATGAAAAAGGAAATGAAACTTTATACCAACATGCGCAAGAGAAATTTAAACTTGGAAAAATTTCTAAACGGGATTTGATGCGCTTAGAGTTAGAGTTGATTTCTGCTCAAAAAGACCGCAAGCAAGGAGAACAATTACAATTGCTGGCTTCTGCTAGGATTTATAGTTTTTTGGGAAAAGTACATGCCGGGCAACGGATTAACCCTACGGTGCCCGTACCCCAAGCTTTGAATGATTTGGATGCTGGAATAGCTTTGCAAAAGGCGACAGAAAATCATCACAATTGGGTTGCTTATAGTCGCCGAAGAATGGAGGCGGATCGCAATTTAGAACAGGTGAAGAAAGATGGGGGAGTGAATTTGGATTTGCAAGCCTCTTTTGGTTGGGTAAGAAGTTCTAAAGATCTGGCTGATATTTATGGCAATCCACAGCCAGAACAGTTTGCACAATTGCAGTTGAATGTACCTTTGGTCGATTGGGGTGCCCAAAAATCTAGAGTAGCATTGGCCAAAGCGCAAAAGGATTTTACCGAGCAGCAAATCCAACAAGAGCAGTTGCTTTATGAAACAGAAGTTCATCAATTGGTAGATCAGATCAATTATTTGAAACAAGAATTGAAGCTAAATCAAGAGATTCAAAAAGTAGCGAAAGAGCGATTTGAAATTACGCAAAAGAGTTTTGTGTTGGGAGCGATCAATACCACCGAGTTGATCTTGGCGCAGCAGGAAAGAGATCAAGCTTCGAGGGCTTTTATCTATACGATTCGAGATTATTGGCAAGCCTATTACGACTTGAGAAATAGAACCCTATACGATTTTGAAAAAGAAGAAAACCTAATTTACTAAAAGCCATATTTTCTAAAAAAAAACACCAAAAAAATAAGATTATGAAAAAGTTTAATTTAATTCTTTGTAGCTTTTTATTCGCTAGCTTGCTGTTTGGACAAAGTAAGAGTAAATCTACGAAATCTTCGATTTCTGTTAGTCATCATGAAAATTCTTATACTTTGGAAGCTTCTTTTTCTGAAGGCTTAAAGGAAGAAGTAAGTGACGCAATTATTGATTTTTTAGGAAAAGAAAATGGAGAAGCATTGCGCAATGGTTGGCAATGGGAAAAATATGTTGGTGATGATTTGGCTTACCGTTTTCGTATTGGCAAACGCCATTGTGAGGTCCTTTTAAAAGAACGATTTTTGGAGGAAGTGGAGTATCAGGACTTAATTGATTTTTGTTCGGAGCTTAAAGAATTGATGAATGGAGAAAAACACTCTTCCAGTTGCTCTAAAGGGAAAGAAGAAGGGGAGGGAAATAAAATTTCTATCAACGGTAATTTGGATTTGAACCTATCTGGAAAGCCAGTGAAGATGACGGTGGATGACGATTTATTTAATCTAAATGCTGCTTATAAAATCGGCCGTCGATCAGCCATTGCAAGCAAAATAAAATCGGTTTTGGGAGAACCGAATCAAGAAAATAATAATCAGACCGAGTGGTCGAAAAAAAGCAATGGTGTTTTGCTCTATCAATTTACCATCAAGAATAAGCAATGTGAGATTTTTATAGACAAAATTAAAATGGAAGAGGAAGAATGGGCTCCATTGCAAAACCTTGGGTTTTCGGTAGTCGGGAAAATACTCTAATATGGTCTTTGAAAAGAATAAATAATAACCTTCTTAGAAAAGACTGTGGTCAGCAAAAAAGAAGAATTCGAAAACGACCGAAGGAAGAGTCGATTCTACTTTTTGGCTGACTCTAACACAGTCTTTGAAAAGAATAAATAATAACCTTCTTAGAAAAGACTGTGGTCAGCAAAAA
>CAYQRA010000070.1:13577-14679 GCA_964419315.1 uncultured Saprospiraceae bacterium
TCGATTCTACTTTTTGGCTGACTCTAACACAGTCTTTGAAAAGAATAAATAATAATGTAAAAAAAATCAGCATCATGATATCACTACAAAACATCAGTAAAGTTTATCGAACCAAAACCATTGAGACCCTAGCGCTTAATGAAATTAACCTAGAAGTTGGAGAAGGAGAATTCCTATCCATTATGGGGCCTTCTGGCTGTGGAAAAAGTACCCTATTGAATATCATCGGATTGATCGATGAACCTTCCAAAGGAAACATCAAGATTGCCAATCAAACCGTCAATGGATACAACAGTAAAGACATGGCTCATTTTCGCAATGAAAAATTGGGTTTTATTTTTCAAAGTTTTCACCTCATTAATGATCTTTCGGTGATTGATAATGTAGAATTGCCTTTACTTTATCGGAAAAAGGTAAGTGCTTCAGAAAGACGTCAACTTGCCGAGGAAGCCCTGTTGAAAGTCGGATTAAAAAACAGAATGTCTCATTTTCCTGCGCAACTTTCTGGTGGCCAAAAACAAAGAGTTGCTATCGCTAGAGCGATCGTAGGAAAGCCTCATATTATATTGGCAGATGAGCCAACGGGGAATCTAGATTCGGCTATGGGGAATGAAATTATGAATATCCTACTCCAACTTAACCAAGAAGAAAAAACAACCATCGTCATGGTGACCCATGATGAAAGTATGGCACGAAAGACCAATCGCTTAGTCCGATTATTTGATGGCGCGCAAGTAAGTTAGAGCTTAAACCAAAGAATCAATTAAATAAAGAAAACCATGTTGAAAAATTATTTCAAACTCGCTATAAAAGTTCTGGGAAGAAGAAAATTCTTCACTTTTGTGAGCCTCTTTGGTATCAGTTTTACTCTTATGATCTTGATGCTTATTACGGCTTTTTTACAAACAGAATTAGGAGCCAATGCGCCAATGACGCAAAAAGATAATCTCGTTTACCTCCCGGTCTTAACGATTAAGAGAGTCGTCACGGATACCATTATAGATCGAGATACTATTTATCAAGGGGAGACGATGATCGTGGATTCTACGGTTACTTATCCAGAAAGAACCAATGCCCAATCTCGATCCAATCCGAGTTATTA
>CAYQRA010000071.1:0-14464 GCA_964419315.1 uncultured Saprospiraceae bacterium
CACTGCTTGCTCATCAGAAGTACTACCTTGCCAATGTGTACCAAAATATTGATCTCCAATATTTTTCACTTCCGCGCCTTGACTTCCTTGAATCATAAAAGAAAAATCAAAATTGCCAATCAAAAACTCATTGGTAAGACTCCAAATCAAGTCTGGGTATGGATCTCCAAGGATCGTCTTATCTTCATCCGTAATGATTCCATCACCATTTAAATCTCTAACAATTACATCTTGTGAAACCCCGTTAATCGGAATAAAAGGGCTATCCCAATAGTCGTTAGCCAATTCTTCATCTACCACATATCCGTAGAAAGAAGAGATCGGATTTCCTACCGAGTTGATCCATTGTGAATTTCTACCAAATCCATCTTCTAGAAGTGCTCCATCAGATTCCCCAAAACTAATCAAGGTGTTTTTGTTGGTGGAAGCAATGAAAGTGGTGTTCCACTTAAAAGCACTATTCGTGAGGTTTCTGGTTCTTATTTCAAGCTCCATTCCTCTGTTCTCTACTTCTCCTAAGTTTACAATACCGCCATTAAATCCGGTAACATAAGAAACTGGGTTTTCTAATAATAATTGATCACTCGTTCTTATGTAATAATCAAACGATCCTGTTACTCTATCATCCACAAGTCCAAAATCGATTCCAGGATTAAATTCTTTAGAAGCCTCCCATTGCAAAAGTGTGTTTGCGATATTACGGGCCGTAACTCCTGGAGAAATACCATCTTCCGTAATAGCGTTGGAAGTATTCAATAAGGCCAAGTAAGGATAGGCATTGATGATATCATCACCAACACTAAAATTCTCATTACCCGTAAATCCGTAACTGACTCTAAGTTTTAATCTACTGAGGAAACTATCACTTAAGAAATCTTCATTGTGCGCATTCCAACCTGCAGAGACCGCAGGGAAGTTACCCCATTTGGAGTCGATACCAAAGACCGAACTAGCATCTCGTCTAAAAGAAGCATTCACTAAATATTTATTTGCGAAAGCGTAATTGACCCGAGCGAAATAACCAATCTTATTTTTCTCTGCATTGACCTCTTCATATTCTGAAACAATCGTTGCTCCTTGTAAATTTTTGAGTAAATCGTTGGAATATCCCGTACCATCAATAGAACTATTTTCAGACCTTCTTCGCTGGAAAGTGGCACCGAGGAGCACATTGAAATCATGATCGTTTATCGTCTTATTATAGGATAAAGTATTGTCTGAGATTATCCTCGTCCTCAATCTATTTTGCAGATTATAACCTGCCCTACTGGCACTTGCATGATGCTTGGTACCATCATATCTAGTTCTCTTGCGATTCTCTAAAGTAATACCAAGTGATGTTTTTGCAGTAAGTCCATCTATAATTCTGTAGCTCAAATAAGTTCTACCCAGAATATTGGTTTTATACTCATAATGCTCTCTTTCTACGTATTGCGCGTAAGGATTCATATCTCCGGAGGTTCGCGGTCTACTAGACCCATACTCATCGGTGGTATCTATGTCGATGCTCCGCAAGTGATCCTCTAAAAAATAATCACCGACAACAACATCTCCATATTGGGCAGTATCGATGAATTGCATCGTCTCTTCGGTATGGTAAATCGGCAACCACGGAGATTGTCTGATCGGGTTGTGGATAGAAGTTGGTAATGCTCTTCGTTTTGAATAAGAAGGCGTTGCGGTGAGTCCAAATTTCAGGTTTTCAGTAATCTTAGTATCCATTTTCAAATTGGCAGAATACAGTCGATAATCATCAGTGATGACCACTCCTTGATCGCGTAGCGTCCGTAAAGAGGTGCTAAATTTTGTTTTATCACTTCCTCCACGAGCAGAAAAAGAGTGACTTACAATATTCCCTCCGTCGAAGAAAACATCTTGCCAATCTCTGTCTATACCCGTTGCTTCTACGATCTTTTGAGCGTATTGGGTGTTGTTGGTGAGTTTCCCATCATTTCCAGCTTTTTCTATTTCCGCCCATTCGGCCACACTCTTTCTATAGCCATCACTTCCGAAGGCATTCTTTCTACCTATGTAGGTTTCATAGCTGAATTTGGTTTTTCCAGCTTCCCCACTTTTGGTCGTAATTAGAATAACTCCATTGGATCCTTCACTACCATAAATGGCAGCAGAAGCAGCATCTTTTAAGACCTCAAAGGATGCGATATCATTCATATTAAGATTCCCTAAGAAATCAGAATCTACCACTAAACCATCAACGACTACCGCAGGTCCAGAATCAGCATTGATCGATCCAAATCCTCTAATAGTAATGGTAGGAGCGGCACCCGCTTCAGCTGAACTTGCTTGGATATTGACCCCAGAGACTTGACCAATAAGGGCATCATCTACTCTCGCTACCGCTATTTGATCTAGGTTTTTATTTTCAACTTTGGATACAGAACCAGTCAAATGAGATTTTTTCTGGGTACCATAACCGATAACGACTACTTCTTCTAATAATTTAGAATCCGCAGATAGTATCACACTGATGGTGTTAGAAGAACCAACGGTAAACTCTTGCGATTTCATTCCTGTATAGCTGATGACCAAGATGTCACCTTCATTAGCGTTGATAGAAAAATTTCCTTCCACATCTGTTATGGTTCCTACAGATGATCCTTTAATTAAGACAGTCGCTCCAATTAGTGGTTGACCATCTTCAGAGGAGGTAATTGTTCCAGTAACGATCTTAACTGGAGCCGTAAAGACTTCAGTCGGTAGATTAGTATCTGCGGCAAACGTAGGTGCGCAGAGGAAGATTTGAAAAATCCCCAGTAGTATGCTTATTTTACAGAGGGAATTTCTAATTGGTAAAACTCTTTTTTGCATAATTTGATTTTTTAATTCTTTCAATTTTGTTCTTTAAAAACATGTTGAAAACAGTACTTAAAGGCAATAGCTTCTCAGGTAGAGGAGTGTCAACTCCAATACATTTGATTTTTCGAAAACTTAACTTAATGACTCAGCCTACGAAAATTGAGTTAAAAATGAGAGTAGGTTTTTCCTTACAAACTTGGATTAGCAGTGCACTAATCCTTCTTTTTTGGTCGGAATTTTGATTGGCAGCATAGATTAATTTAGGTTTTATTTTATGTGATATAGTTAGGATAAATTGGATTTCAAAAACAGGTTCAACAAGTTTTCTCTTTCCAAATTGACAGAAGGAGTATCCTCATTAGATATTTCTTATTTCTTCGTTTTACTAAACTCAACTACATCATTCAGATGCTTATGCATGGCCTGATAGGCCGCTTCTGCATCTTGATCTATAATGTATTGCAAAATCGTTCGATGCTCTTCTGCTGCTTTTATAAATCGAACATCCGTACACACTTTCAATTCGGTAAAGCTATTGACGATATCTGGAGTGATGACCAACATCAAGGAATTCAAAACCGAATTTTTACTGGCCTCTGCGATTTTCAAATGGAACATCAAGTCTTCTTCTACTGCCGATTCTCCATTTTTTACTTTATTTTCATAAGCCAATAAAGCATTTTCAATCGCTATAATATCATCGGAAGTTCTTCTCTTAGCCGCAAACTGAGCACTTTGAGTTTCTAAAATAACACGAGTCTCAACGAGCGAAGCAAAATCACTTTTCTCTAATTTTAAAACATCCGTTATCAAGCCTTCCAATGCCGTAATTCCCAATCCTGCAACGACGGTTCCACTTTGGGGCATCGTTTTTAGGATACCGTAAAATTCCAATTTCTTGATGGCATCTCGCACACTCGTTCGTCCAACTCCAAAAACTTCTGCCAGTTTTCTCTCCGGCGGTAATTTGTCTCCAGGCGATAACTGCCCAGAAGTAATCAATTCTCGAATTTGACGAATGATTTTATCAACAGGCGACTCAACATGGATTTCACTAAAATTTTCTAACATATGGTATAATTTATTCGTCTATAGTGTCTCTGCCTTTGGTCGACCAATTAATTGGTTGACCAAAAGTAGGAAAAGATTTTGGTTTGAAAAAGTTTTACTCCTAAAAATAGCGGAATCTTTGGATTAATCAATACCGTCCAGAATTTTATACGTCAAAGAGTCTGGAGTCTAGAACTTGGAGATTTTCTTCGAAAGGTGATTTAAAACTAAAGCTCGTTTTTACCACAAATAACAGAATATTAAGGACTTATACTCTAATTTTAGCAAAATAAATTTTGTTGGAAATATAGGTTTGATGGAATACGAGGAACAATAATTCCTTACATTTTGATAAAAAATTTATGCGAAACCCTATGTGAAATTAAACTTGACAATCCCATTATTAAATAATCTAATCGGTAAATCAAGAGCTATGAGCTCAAAGCTCTCCTATTTTAGCAGCTGATTAGGTGGATTAAAATCAACTGGATCGACCCATAAAGCTTTGACTAGCATCTTCACCCCTCGATCAAACTTCTCTTTATTTTCTAGGGAGTCTTTAAAATCTCCAATGATCCGCTCCTTAATTTCTTCTTGCCAATGCCCATCCCATTCTTTTCTTTAACAGGGAAAATACGGGGAAAAATAACAGGGGAAGTGCCTATCAATGCTCCAAAACATCTTGTAAAAACAATAAGGTAACAGGATAGCAAATGAAATCTATCTCATCTTAAAAATTCACATCATTTTTTAACAGAAAACAGGGTACTTCCAACAGCATAGTTTTAGCCCTTCCTTTATACGTAACTTCCCAACAAGACTTTGCCTATCAAATAGTTAAGAAATCAAATTGAGTAAAAGTGGCATTATATCTACCTGAAAATCAATAAAATAGCTAGATAAAAAAGTGAAAATTCTTTTTATCTGATATAGTTTTTTACTTACCCTGGGGTAAGACCATAACTTGTTAGACAAGTACATTCTTACGTTGGCTACTCCCTATGTTATGTCTGCATCTTCAATTATCACGATGTCTTTGGAATTGTTTGTGCCACCTTTGATTTTAGTGAGTTGCTGATTATCCAAAACAATTGCTTGATGCTTACATTGATAAATAGTCATAATTTGAGATTTAAAGTGATAAATAGTCGTAAAGTTAGTTGGTAGAGTGTACGAATTTATCGGAAATAAGGGTGCATCAAGCATTGTCCCTAATTCGCTTTTAGTAATTCATTTAGAGAGATTTGTTATTGATTATCAGCACGTTAGTAAAACTAAATTAATCATGTTGACACTATACGAACTTCTAAGTCTATTGCCTCCAAACTTCAAACCGGAGTTTACTCCTCGGATGAATGACCTTTGTATTTTTTTGATGAACCGGGAGAGGATGGAGAGGCAACAAGCCGCTAGGGAATACCTAAAAAGTATTAAGCGATTAAAGTATTTCAACAACTTGATTAATGAGCTAAAAAAGCACTTGATCCAATTTTTAATTCCCAACCCAATCTCTCCAAATAGCAAAACTGGGGCAGCGTACACTACCTATTACCAAAGTTTTGCAGCGTACAAACTTCTATTGACCAACGGCAAGCGCAATGCGGCAATAGAGGTAGCAACGAAGCTTTTTCCCAAATTGCAAAAAGCGGAATTACATTCTCTTGCACAAATTGTAGCCAGAGACTTGGTTTTCCATTATTCGTATGCTGGAAAGAAGGAAAAAGCGAGAGTAGCAAATAAATATAGAAAGCAAGCGCAAATTCTTCAAGGCTTAACTAAGATCGAGTTTATTGTAAAAGATCACTACTATCGAATGGCTAAGATTTGCAACAACAGGGAAAGCTTCACCGCTAACCAGATCAATGAGTTTAAAGATGTGGTAGAGCAAATCACGCCATACTTACAACTGGGCTTACACAATTTGAATCGGCTTATTTATACAGTCATTATTTCTCGATACGCTATTGTTTCCGACTATGAAAACATTCTAAAATACTGCAATGAAGCTTTAGCCAGCTTCCCCGAAGATCATCCTAATATAAAAGCCTTACGTTTTTCTTTTATTCATAAAAAAATTCCTGCATTAGTAGCATTGGGGCAGTTAGGTGATGCAAAAGAATTAGCTAAGGAAGCTTGTCAACTGACATCAGAAGGAAACTCCAATTGGCATTTAGCGCTTATCAAACGAGTTGTAGTCTGTTTTCATTCTGGAGACTACCAAGAAGCCTATGAGCTATTTAAAGCCTATCAGCAGCAACCACCACCCGAAGAAAAAGGACTGGAAGAGTTCTGGAAAATCATAGAAGGTTATATCTACTTTTTAATTCAACGAGGGAAAATTGAACCATACGCCAATGAGAAATTCTATCTGGGAAAGTTCTTAAACGAGATGCCGATCTTTTCCAAAGACAAAGCTGGGCATAATATCAACATCATAATTATTCAAATTCTGGTACGTATGCACCGCGAGCAATTTGATCCGATCATTGATCGGATTGAATCCCTACAAGCTTATGTAAGAAGTTATACCCGTAATCCAGAAACCAAACGAGCCAATCTCTTTATCCGAATGATTATAAAAATGGAAGCGGCTCACTTCCATCGCTCCGGCACTGAATTGAGAACCCAAAAGCTATTGAAAAAATTAGAGGAAACTCCTTTGAAACTAGGTCAAAATTTGGCCGTTGAAATTATCCCTTACCCCATACTTTGGGAAGAAATACTATTCATGCTCAAAGATAGATTTAAACCAAAAAAAACGAGAAAAGCCACTTCAACTTAGAGAGCGATTTTTTGGGGTTAAAAGTGGAAACAGATCCACTATTGTCCAATCGGGCGTGTTATGTCTAGCCCATAACACGGGGTGAATTGCTTTGCTCCGCGTGTGGGCTTCTTATGCCTTCTAATAAATTATTTTTCAACTTAAATCATAAATTATGAACAAGCAATTTTCGTTCTACCTACCAGCAATTTTCATACTACTATTCTCTTCTAATGCTTTTAGTCAATGCCCTAAACAAATTTTCCCTTCACTAGATGGGGCTTCTTTAACCTTGGATTTCAGCCCTAATATACCCCCTGTAACAGAAACGACCATAGAGGTCAATTTTGGAGCCTCTGATTTGAGGAACGGCACTTATAATGTATCAAATAACAATACTAATACTTGGACTACAACACCTCAAACAAGTGGATTTTTCAACGGTACTTTAGCCGGACAAATAACAATTACCGGAAACGATTGCAATTTTGATGATGGAGGGACAACTACAAATGAATCAAGTGAAGAGTGTGACCGATGGCTTGGGCCTTGTAATACAACTGACAGAATCACAAGGTTGGGGCAAGTAGGAATTGGAGCAGATGGTATTTTTTCTGGAGGCTTCCAACTATCCGTAATGGCTAGGGAAAGAGCAGGTATTTTTGTTTTTTCGGATCAATATCCAGGAATCTATGTGAACCACGGATCAAGTACCACTGGATTAGAAATACATAGTGGTTTTGGAGGAAGGGCTGCTTTTTTAAATGGAGACGTTTCAATTACAAAGACTTTGAATGTTGATAAAAAAATTATAACTCCAAGAGCAGAAATTTCTGACTTCCTTTACGCCAAAGAAATCCATGTAAAACTGCCTCCATTTCCCGACTACGTTTTTCATCAAGAATATGAACTAATGCCAATAAACACTCTTGATGAATACATCAAAAAAAATGGTCACCTACCAAATATGCCAACAGCAAAGGATGTTGAAATAAATGGTATTGGTGTAGGTGTTTTGCAAATCAAACAAATGGAAAAAATCGAAGAATTGATTCTATATATTCTACAGTTGAACCAGCGGTTAGAGGAATTAGAAAAAGAAAACACTGCCTTAAAAGTGCTTCCAACTAACTCACAAAACAAGGCTAAATAAATTAACCTGCAATTCATCATTTAAAATTAATTCTTATGAAAAAGAAAAAATTATTGGCAGGATCAATTTTCTTGTTATTGCTCAATTGCCTAGCCTATACCCAACCTACTCCAGTAGATAATGGTTGTCAACACGAAGTAGAAGGAAGTTGTCCAACAGGAATCGAAGGAGGTATCGAACTCATCAGGAACGGTGATTTTGATGAGTACTCTATGCTCCCATTTCAACATAGTCAATTACATTTTGCAAATAATTGGATTCAATTACCTAATAGCCCAAGTACTGCCGACTATGTACACAAAAAAGTAGATTGTAGCGAACCCGGAGTTCCCACAATTCCCTGTGTTAACGGAGCAGAACTAAGAGGCAACAATACCTATTTCCAAGAAGGCCAAAACGCTGTCTGTAAACAAAAACCCAAAAGCGGAAAAGGCTTTGGATTGATTCGAGCATTGGTTACTGATCTTGGAGATAATACTTGTTCCTTTTCTGAACTTGGAGCAGAATATATGGTTCAGGAATTAGGCTCTCCATTGGTGGCTGGGACTCAATATACTGCAAAGATGTTCGTAACCTCTGTTGAGCGGTCTGTGTTCGGTTGTAGTGGCTTGTCTATGTTGTTTACAGAAGACCTACCTCAAACAGAAGAAGTTGTTTGTCCCTTACGTGGATACACTCCACAAGTCACTAGCGAAGCTGTTATTCGAGAAACTGAAGACTGGGTAGAAATTTCTGGTACGTTTATAGCAACAGGAGGCGAAAAGTATTTAACAATTGGAGTCATTGATCCAGACGCTTCTGACCTCGTTGATCTCAACAGAGGACTTACCTTAAACGACTTACCGATAAATGCGGCTTTTTATGCAGTCGATGAAGTGTCTTTAGTATATGACGTATGTAACCAACCAGGATACAATAACAATGAACCGATCTACGTAAACGATATGCTTGCCTCAGAAATAGATCATACCGATTTACCCAATTGGGCAATTATCAATGAATCTGTCCCATATTACAAAATTGAAAATGCTACTGGTTTTCAATACCGTATAAAGGATCGATGGGGGGAGTTTATTTATTTCTTAGAAGGAGCCGATCCTTGTGGAATGGATTCACTCCAATTTATTTGGAATGGAATTGTTAATAATCTTTCTAATGTCGATTGTGATACTTGGGTAGGGCTTGGTAATGATCCTGTTTTTACTTACTTCTTGGAAGTTTGGAATTGTAAAGAGTCGCATATTTTGTCCGGTAACATTTCTGTTTTGGGTGCAGAAGGTGAAGGAGATGAATTTGGCCAACCTTTTCCTTACGATTGTAGTTGCCCTAATTTTAGCAATTTAATTTGTAATTCGGGCTTAGTAATTCATGGAGAACAAATTACAGAAGCATCTACAAAAGAAGCTAGTACTGTCATCGTTGCCGATGCATCAGAAGTCAATTCTAACGGATCAGAAGTTGTTTTTAGGGCTGGATTTCAAATTGATTTGTATGAAGGTTTTGAGGTATCCGCAGGTTCCGATTTTCATTGCTATATAGGGGACTGTGAAGGTGAAGGAAATCTTAGTGGTGGGGATCAAATTAACTTTAAGAAAAGGAATGCCTCTGCTCCATCCAACAGCAAAGGAACTACCTTTCAAGATCGGTTTGTGGCTAATACTTTTGACCGATCAGAAAAAACATACCGACCCAATCAAATACAAGTGTACCCAAACCCTACTAGCAATTGGGTAGACTTACAATTCTCTTCATCTGAAAATTCCGAAATTGAATTGTTTTTAGTTAACTTTAAAGGAGAGATTATCCAGCATTTACCTAAAGTACAAAGTACTAAGGGGCTAAATACGATCCGGCTAAATCTGGAAGATCAACCCGATGGAATGTACTATTGCCGATTAGTATTAGATGGAGAAACGGTTTTGCATTCTGCTAAATTCATCAAAATTCTACCCTAATGCGATTACGAACCTTAATTCTATTCGTTGTCTTATCTTTTGCCAATTACAGCTATTCCCAAAACAACTGGCAATTGGGCCTTCATACTATGCCTGCCTATATTCAGGAGAGTCAGCAAGTTTCCCCAATCACCAATTACGTCTTTGAAAAGCTGGAACCTCAATTTGCAATGGTTTTCGGAGTAAGAGCCAGTCACCCTATAGGAAAAAACCTTTACCTACATCCTGGGCTTTATTACCACCGTCAAAAACTAATAGATGAATGCTTTTGGAGATCGGTTGACAATGGAGGTTTTGAATCAATACTAGAATACGATTGCCAATTTGCCTATTCCGAAAAACAGGATTATGGAGAAGCGCAATTAGCGGTGTCTTTTCAATGGCCAGGAGAAGGCAAAATAAAACCCTATGCTTTGGCGGGAGCCTCCGCCCTCTTTTTAATCGGAAGGGAAAACGCTATTCAAAATAAGACAAGTGGAGAAATAAGTACAAAAGCTTTTTTCAATGATCCTCAAGCATGGTTAGTTCCCCAATTCTCTGTGGGTATTCGCCAAGATATTTCTACTCATTGGGCATGGTATGTAGAACCTACTTATCGTTTTTATTTGGGCAATCGTAATAACTCAACATGGGGGCTTGGACTTGGATTAGCTTATTCCATCCTTTAGTAAAATTGAATTTATACTCCGGTAAATTGTAAACAAAATACAGATCAATCATCCTTGAATTTTCGGCAAACCTGATCGTTTGTCGAAAATTTAGGTTGATAAAATAAAAGCTACTATGTCGAAATAAAAGGACAACCATTCAAGCGAAAAAAAATCTAGAAAAATTAAGCGTATTACTTTTCTAACTGGCACCTACTCCTGAGCAACAAGAATAAATCAGTTATCAGTTTAAAGGACTCAGCATTACACTACCTTACGAGATACTTCCGAATACTGATTTCGAACTTAGAACTACACTTTCTACAATTGGGGAAAAGTATTTGAAAATCGTTCACGGACTTCGCTTGGAGTGTTTTATCGATTTGATCCTTTGCGGAGGAATGAGAAATAAACTAGTTATCTTTAAAATTCATTTTAAAAATCTGGCATATTCATTTCAATTACTGGCTCCTTCTTTGTCGAAGTTCTCAATTCAGGAATATCTGCAATCATATATAAGCTAGTACACAACACTTCATATTTAGGTTTCCCATTTACAAAAGTCCTTGTACAGACAAAGAGTATTAATGCCCCTGAATCTATATCTTTCATTAACCTTAACCAATCGTTTCTTTTTATCCATTTGTTATTCCTATATTCTTCGTAAACCAACTTATACCTTCGAGGAGTTCCATATGTTTTTATGAGAATTTCATTCTTACAAGTATCTAGTAATTCATAGGTTGAACCCATCCCCGGTGCCCCCCATTCAAGTATAAATTTATTACAGCCATAAGCATCTAAAAATCCTCTTTGAGAATATGCTTGTAATACAGCAATAATCAATAAAATAACTATAGTTGTTATCCTCATTTTTTCGTATGCTATTCTCAACATCGAGTTCCGACGTTTTTTAAATTTAATATTATATGCCTATCCATTCACCTCAAGATTAGAGGTATAGTGTCGTTATTAGAGATTTTTCTTCTACCAATCCTCTCCCCATTCTTTTAACTTTTCTTTATCGAAATTATCTACAGTTTTTTCTAGATTAAGGATATATTTTTCGAAATAATTTGGATTCATCATTTCGATAATATTCGTCTTTTCAAACGCTTTCGCGGTCTCCAAATAGGTTTCAATAAATTCAGGTAAAATTTTAAAATTATAAGTCATTTCATATTGACCATACTCAATTTGCTCAACAGTAAAGTCGTCTTTAACACTAGGAAGAAATTGTAAAAGAACTCCATCAACTACCAATAAATAAAAGTATAATACACGCTTATTTCTAAATGAACTATCATTACCAAATTGAACACGATTATTTACCCCTTCTTTTAACATCCCATTTAGTGAGCTAAAAAATGATTGGTTCTCTTGAAGAACCTTATCTCCTTTTGTAAAAATGATATTCTTCGCAAAATGTCTATCTAAATCAAATATTTCTAAGTCTTGAAAAACATCTAACATATCATGTATTGGTCCTCTTTCTTTAGTAGGAAAAATAAGCGGCTTAGGAAACCCCCTCAACCAAGCCCAGAAAAAAACATTTCTTTTGTACTTTCGAGTATTAGGACAATATAGAACTATTTGCTTATCACTATATTTTTTGCATTCAATGATCAAATGAACCGAGACTCCATTAATCATTTTTGAAGCAGAGATGTCACTCTCTCTTAATTTTCCAGTCTCAAAATCTATATATGGATTGCTAGTTGAAAATAACCATTTATTCTTTTCAAGTAACCTTCCTATTTCTATTTCAAGAGGAAAGCCTGATTTAGCTAATCCAGCTTTTACCTTTTTCAATAAGTCTTCATTCATAATTAAAGTAAAAATCTAAAAAAGTATAATACTATTTATCAAAAAAGAGGATGCCTAAGTCAACAATATACATCTAAGTGGTATGTTTTTATAACTGACCTTTCACAAAAGAAATTCCAATCGCCTAAACGAAAGTTCACAAAACTACTATTAATCCCTTATGCGATTCCTCCCATCTGACCGAAAAAACGACCGTAAATAGAAAAAGCCTTTGACAACTCATTGAGTATCAAAGGCTTTTAACTTTACTATGTAGCGGAGGCAGGACTTGAACCTACGACCTTCGGGTTATGAGCCCGACGAGCTACCAACTGCTCCACTCCGCGATATTACCAAATATCAATTCGCTAAATCCTAAAAAAATTAAAACTTTGCGCTTTGATATTAATCCGATTTCATTTAATCGGGACGCAAATATATAAAAAAAGAACGAACTCCGCCATAATCTTTCAAAAAAATAATGGTGAAATACCATTCCGAAGCATAAAATGCCATTCCTTCTCCTTTATCTTTACCAAAAAACAACAGTCAACAGCAATTTTCACCGTAAATTGCAGCCAAATTCTTGAAAGGAAAAGTCCATATGGGTTTAGCTTAAAATAAAAATAGACGCATGAAACATATAGCATTTTCACCGCCTCGAATGGATGAGGCAATTATCGAAGAAGTCAGCAAGGTTTTGCGCTCGGGTTGGATTACGACCGGGCCAGTGACCAAAGCATTGGAACAGGAAGTGGCTGCACTGAGTGGCGTACCCAAAGCTTTTTGTGTCAATTCCGCAACAGCGGGGCTGGAGCTGATGCTCCGCTGGTTAGGGGTGCAAGAAGGTGATGAGGTAATTGTACCAGCTTATACCTATTGCGCGACAGCGAATGTGGTGGTGCATTGTGGGGCAACTCCGGTGATGGTCGATATCTGTGAAGATACCCTTACGATTGATCCGAAGAAAGTAGCAGCGGCTATTGGGCCAAAAACCAAGGCGATTATTCCAGTGGATCTCGGTGGATTACCAGCAGATTATCAGGAGCTTTGGGATGTGGTGCAGGATGCAAAAGTAGTGGCACAATTTCAGGCAGAGTCAGAGGTGCAAAAGAAACTGGGTCGAATTATGATCTTGGCAGATGCCGCGCATTCTATTGGCGCGGAGTATAAAGGACGCTCTGCCGCGAGCTGGGCGGATGCAGCAGTTTTTTCTTTTCATGCCGTTAAGAATCTCACGACCGCAGAGGGCGGAGCGATTTGCTTAAATCTACCTCCTATTTTTGATCAGGAGGCAATTTATAAATTACTCAATACTTGGAGTCTGCATGGACAAAACAAAGATGCCTTGGCAAAACTTTCGGGTGGAAATAACTGGGAATATGATGTGGAAATGGCAGGTTATAAATGCAATTTGCCGGATGTCTTGGCAGCCATTGGTTTGGTGGAAATCAAACGTTACCGTGAAGAGGTATTGCCACAAAGAAAAAAAATCGTGGAGGCTTATATCATGGCTTTGGAAAATTATGACCGCGCCATCTTGCCTATTTTTAAAACTGTAGATAAAACTTCCGCTTATCATCTCTTTCCTTTGCGGATCAAAGACATCAGTCTAGAACAACGCAATGAGATCATCAAAATGGTACATGCCTTGAGAGTGAGTGTGAATGTGCATTATAAGCCTTTGCCGCTCTTGACGGTTTATAAAAACAGGGGCTACCGCATGGAGGATTACCCTGTTGCTCAAAAAGTGTGGGAACACGAAATTAGTTTGCCTGTCTATTTTGACTTGGGCGAAGCGGAGGTACGAAAGGTGATGAATGCTTTGGTACAAGCCACCGAACGGGTGACCATGCCTTTGATTATTCCGAGAGATGCGACGATATGAAAAGACTGCTTGACTTCTTTTTGGCGAGTCTGGCTTTATTGCTTTTAGCTCCGCTTTTTTTGATAATTGCTTTGGCAATTAGTTGGGATTCACGGGGAGGGATTTTTTATGGACAAATCAGAGTGGGTAAAGGAGAGCAACCTTTTCGCATTTATAAATTCCGAACGATGCGACCGGCTGCTGACCGAGAAGGATTGATTAGTTTGGGGTCTGGGGATTCACGCATTACTAAGGTCGGTCATTTTTTACGCAGTAAAAAACTGGATGAATTGCCACAGTTGTGGAATATCATAAAAGGGGACATGAGTATTGTTGGGCCTAGACCGGAGGTACCGCATTATGTACAATATTTTACCGACACCCAAAAAAAGACTTTGCAGGTAAGAC
>CAYQRA010000072.1:0-14382 GCA_964419315.1 uncultured Saprospiraceae bacterium
GAGGTTCACGAGGAACGAGCTAAACCGACAACGAAGGCAAGCCTCCGTTGTCGGTTTGTCCAAGAACGATTTATTTTTGGATTAGCTGACTGGGTAAAATTCATTCTTTAGGTCAAATTTTAATGACCTTCTTATGAAAAACTTGTCCTTCCATCTGAATCTCTAAATAGTAAACTCCGGAAGCACACTGACTAAGGTCAATCGTAAAGTCGCTCTGTTGCATCTTCTTTCCTGATTGCATTATTGCTCCGGTGTTGGAATAAATTAAATATTCGAAGTCTTGAACGCGACTAGTACTGATGTTTAAATCCTCTCGAACTGGATTAGGAAAGACCTTCAGATCAAGGGGGCTCTTTTCAGAAATCGAATTCGTCTGAAACCAATCGCAGCTATTTTTGACATCTTGTTTAAAGGTATTATAATCCATTGTACTAATCCCAGTCTTGGTAAAGCGACCAGAAATGGAGGTTCCCTCAATGGTCAGATATTGGTTAAAACATAGGTGCAAATCAAAAGTACCATAAGGGATACCCTCTTCCGACACTAGTTCATCAAACCTAAACACAAAGGATTCTACTAGATCGGCAAATTCATACAGTTGAGGATCACAAGATAAATTCCGATCTACGATCGTTAAGGTATCGTAATCGAAAGGTAAGGTAGGCGCACCATAAAGAAAACTCATCACTTCTATATCTACAAAATGATGATCAGAGTTGGCTATTTCATAAACCCTAATTACTTTGGCTTCTATCACGGTAGAAGTATCGGTAAACACCTCACAAAAAGTTGAAGGAGAACAACCGCAAGCCATTGAGGCGGTAGTCCCCAAACAGATCAACAGACTGACAAAAAAAAATTTTAAAAAGTTCATAACTATAAATTTAGAGTGTAAAAATATTCCTAATTTGGTGACCAAAAATCACCACTAAAGTACATAACGCTTGTACAGACCTTCCAGCACTACCTCCGGATCCTGACAAATCCCAGGATGGGTTGGAGAGCTTTGAATAATCGTACTCCGCGAAGCCACTAGCCAGCGAAATCGCAAGGGTAATTCCAAGGCTCCGATACTGCCGCCTTCCGGCTTTCCTCCGCAAATCAATTCCCAAGCCTGCAAATATTCGCGGATCATATCAGGATCTACTTCTTTTGAAAAGGCCTTGATTTTTTCTTCATCCACTTGGTATTTTAGGCCCAAGTATTTTTTCCGTTTGGAAAATAAGATGACTCCGACGTTCATAAATTCTTCGCGTTCCACTTGGGGCACCAAGCGGATAACGGCATACTCGTAAGTTTCTCTATTTTGCATCCGTCGCTTCTTTTACGAGTAAATCAATATTGCTTAGCTTATCGCACAAAATTTCGATATAGGCCCTTCGCATCTCCGACGGAGTTAAAGCCGTGGATTCATCTTGCAACCAGTCTTCGGGAATCAAGGAGACTATATCGGTGATGAGATCCCTATGGATGGATGCTTTAATTTCTTCAGCAGCTTCCGTCAAGTGATCGGCTCGTTCTAGTAAAACATGGTCCTTAATATTTGGAAAAGTACGTCCAAGGTGTTTTTTCCAATGGTCCCAATTGTGATGAAAATACAAACTGGCGCCATGATCGATCAACCACAATTCTTTGTTCCAATTGAGCAAATTGGTATTTTTCACGGTGCGATCAATATTTGTAATTATACTATCCAAAAGAACGACTTTGGAAGCCGATAAAGAATCCGCGATGGAGACCAATGGGTCATAAGTGATGGCTCCGGATAAAAAGTGAAGCCCTAAATTTAGACCAACGCTAAACTTTAATAAATCTTGGATTTCTTCATCTGGTTCCGTTTTACTAAAGGAATCATCTAGATTCATAAAGACGAGCTCGGGCATTTTCAAACCGATTTCTTTTGCTAAAAGTCCTCCAATCAATTCTGCGATTAAAGCCTTAGTCCCCTGCCCTGCCCCTCTGAATTTTAGCACATACAAGAAATCATCATCTGCTTGCACAATCGCAGGTAAGGAACCGCCTTCTCTTAGGGGCTTGAGGTATTGAGTTACCTCTACCGTTCGAAGTTCTATTTTACTCATGGAGTGAAGGTAGGAAAAATAGTCTAGTGTAAGATAATATGCCTAGCCGATTTAATGAAGTTGTCTTAAAATGAAAAATTTTCATTCTAGAAGCAGAACGTGATTTTTTTATTACTCCTTTTGGGCTGCTGCATTTTTAAGTTCTAACTCAGCGGTATTTATTATTTCAGATTCCTCTCCGATAAATACTTTTATATTTTTCCAATCGACCTTTGTGATTTTATCATAGATAGGAGGGAGTAGTTCTTGCCCCATAGTGGCCAAGGTGCCTACTTTGTCTCCCTTGAATGTTCGCAGCATATCAAAGGGTTTTCGCTCGATCTTATCATAAACAAAGTCTTCGATGATTTCATTGTTTTCAGAGATGGTTCCGAACTTTCCGTTTAGTTTGGCGATTAGGTAAAAGCCTGCATGTTCCAAATAATCGTACTCTATTGGAATCGTCACCTTGAGGGATTTATCCAAAAAACCAAATTGGCCATCTTTTTGAACTTCGTATCCCAGAGAATGTGCTCTGATTTTATCATATATCGGTTTACCAATTTCATTATTTTTTGGATTTATAATGCCATACTGATCTCCTTTTCGATAGATTAAACTTTGATATCTTCGCCAGTTATGAGTTCTTCAAATTGAGGTTCAAGAATCACTTGATCTCCAGAAAAACAGCCATATAAGTCATTCTTTACCAAGAGATAATTACAGTTAACTAAGGAACCAAAATGGGAAACAGAATCGTAAATCATTGGGGTAGCTAGTTCCCCATCACTTTTAATAAAACGCCACTTTCCATCTTTCTTTACCGCCGTACATCCTTCCTCATAAAAATGATCTCCCTTTTCATATTGGGGAGCTATTTTCATATTCGCTAAGGAATCGACATATCCTAATTTATTGTTTACATAAACTCTCATCATCCCATTCTCCATTCCACTAAATCGCTCATAGCTTAGGCGGATTTTTTCCGTTGTTTTTTGATTCAGTTGACGGTCGTATAAGTGACCATCTATAAAGATCAAATCTGATTTCTCAATGTGTGAAATGTAGTCGTAATCTCCTTCAAGTCGGAGCTTACCGTTTTGGTCAATGATATTCGATTTGCCATCCTTAATAACGATACAGTTTTCATCATTGAGACCTGTCACTCTATCATAAATAAAGTCTATGACTAGATTATTGGATTTATCTATAAAGCCCCATTTCCCTCCTTTAGGCATCGCTATCAATTTGCTTATCGCGGGACCACTACCACCGTATTCTGCGGGTACTGCGATACGGAAGTTTTCATCTAAGAAACCAATTTTCTTATCCATTGAAAACCTCATGAGTTGACAACTATTCTTACGTCCAATGTTATCAAATTGTTCTGGAATATGTAGGTCGCCGTTGTGTTTGAGAATACTGAATTTCTTATTTTTTCTGGCGACCCATAAAGAGTCATTCTCTCTCAACATCCCATCATAAATAGGTTCCACGAGTACTTCTTCTCGGCTATTCATGATTCCCGCCTCTTTAGGCTTTAATCGAAAACAGTAGTAGCTGTGATCGTGTGTGGTCAAACCATCATATTTAAATGGGATGATTACTTGATTTGATTTATCAATAACCCCTGCAACAAAATTCTTGGTCATCACTGTTTTTCCATTTTTAAAATGATTGCCAGTCGTATATTCCAATGGAATTTCTATTTCCCCTTGCAGATTTAAAAAACCACAATGGTCCTCATTATAAACCAGTGCTAGTTCTTCGTAGAATCGGTAGATATAATCGTATTGAGGAGAGACCAATACATTTCCAAGACTATCCATCAAACCATGTTTTTCACTGGAAATATTTTTGATGATGGAAAGACCGTAGTTTCCATCATAAAGAATTTCAATGGAGTCATTTGGAAATTCGATTTTCTCTTGTGCATTCATTGCTCCAGCGAGCATCATGACAAGGATAAAAAAATAGTTTTTTGAATTCATCTTACTTTATAATTAACAATGCGAACAAAGGCTTGAAATATGGAATCTCGAACCTCCAATATTAATCCTTTAAAAATTCTTTCAAGTGTAGAGCTAACAAATTCCAGACTTGGGGATCTATGCCCATGGACAAATGAGTGGAAGAAACTTCGTAATGTCGGACATTATCATTAGAGGAATCAATACAAGAGGGCCAAGACACAATATTGTCCTTTTTTGAAAACAGAATAGATGTTGGAATGTCAATGGGCTTTGAATCTTCCAATTCCTCTAATAAATTTGTAATTCTCTGCGTCTCCTCTTCACCATACACCTCTGATCCAACGGTGTACTTCGGCCCCTTAATCGGTGAACCAAAAATAAATAAGCTATTTATTTTTTCAGGAATTATCCGTGCTACTTCTCTTGCCACGACTCCTCCTAAACTCCAACCGACCAAATCAACTTTTCCATCGTCGTCTTCACTCAATAGTTTTTCAATCATGGCATCTCGGTATTCTTCTACCTTTCCCCTATTGAATCCCAAACCCCAATATTCTGGGGCATAGCCAACACGTTTTAAAAAATGTTTGACCGGAAACATCGAAGACTCTGTAGACATATAACCCGGAAACAAAATGATTCGCTGCCCCCTCCCCTGCTTTTCCTTCACCAGACTGTTGTAATTTAAACAGAGTCTTCCTACTTGGAAGATAGATTTCCATTCTCTGATGATTCCCAACCTTTTCATCTTTTTAGGCTCCGGCGTATTTTCAATATTGTATTCCGAAATTTTCATTTACAATTCTTTAGGTGTTGAAAAAATGTAGATTTACTTACAAAGGTCTATTTTATTTTTAAATTTTTAGGATTTATTTTGGTAAAAACACGCTATTTAGGTTAGAGCATATTTAAACTAAACTTCTAACCCTAAGAGGCAACCTATTTTTGAGTAAGCGTATAATGAAAAAACCTTCAGAGCTCACATAAAAGGAACTCCGAAGGTTTAAACTTAGTAGTTAATTAAAACTACCATTGTTTAACACACTATAATTTAATAGCATTCTGGAAATAAATTCCCATTGGCATCCTCATTCGGAATGGCGCATAAAAAAGTCTTTATCACTGTTTTTTGACAGCCTGAATATTCTGCCGTTACCGTAGCTCGAGTGATTCGATTACTTATAGAAGCAGACACCCTTCTCGGATTACTTGTTGAAGCAGGATAATATTGGGTAGAACCATCTTGACGCTTTATCGTCCAAGTGTAAGTCGTTCCCAAAGGAAAGTTTCCTCCAGCATTGAGATAAACAAAATTAGCACCGCTTTGAGTTCCGTCTAAATATTCATCCAAAATACCAAGGACGTAATCACAATCATTGCCAGAACCTACTGGGGGCAACTTCTTCCGGCTTTCCATTTGTTCAAGGGCACCCTGAGATAGTACTTCTTCAGTTTGGAAAGTCTCTTTCTCTTGTAAGTCATAAGATTCTGAATCACAAGCATAAAATAGGCTAACTAAAATACTCATTAGCAATAAGAAATTAATCTTTTTCATAAAATCATAAATTTAATTGTTAAAAAAATAGTAGTTTTTATCTAGTAGAACCTAAGAGTAGGTCTAGGGAGGTTTCGCATAATCTTTACCTTTTAAAGATGTCTTTCAACTGATAAAAGAAACGCTCTATCAATCTTAAATCTTCCGTGATGATTTCAGCGGTTCCACTCATTTCTTGTTTAAATTCAATCTCTCGATTATAAGACGTGATCAACTTTTCAGGCAAAGAAACCTCTAAGTCATAAAATCCTTCTTCATCAGGAAAAAGGGATACTTTTTGCACTTCCCCAGACAAGGCTCCAAATTCAGCATCTGGATAATTGGCAATTTTAATATTCACCAATTGTCCGATTTTTATTTTCCCAGAATTAAGTACCGGTGTTTTCAACTTGGCAATGTAGGAAGCGTATTCCGTTGGAATGATCGTAAATACTAGATCGCCCTGTTTGACTCTTTGGTTTTGATTTAGGGAATTTAGAAAAGACACTTGCCCGTTTACTTCAGATTTTAAGACATACTTTGCCCGCCACTCTTTTAGGCTATTTTGGAGTTGACTAAAAGACTGGAGGACGTTTCTTAAAAGAACCATCTCTTCTTTTTCTTTATTGATTTGATTGCCTCTGGAATTCTTTTGCGCGTTGTTAATGGATTCTCTTAGCTGCGAAATAGAAAAATTTCTATTGACAAAAATCCGCTTCGCCTGTAAGTATTCTAATTCTAGTAATTCATAATCTCGAGCAGCAATGACCTCCGCTTCAAATAATTCTTTATTGCGTTTCAAGTTTTTTTCTTTTAGAAAAAGTTCAGACTGGCTGACTTCCTTTTGGAACTCCAAATTCGTCAACCTAGTTTTCATTTCTGATAGGGATTGCTCCTGAGCGATGGCTTCATTGGAGAAAGGTTGTAGCTTTTTGTTGAGTTGATACTGAACATAACTATTTTGAAATAAGGCATAACTGGATTCAACTTCTCCCAATAATAAAACAGGCAAACTGTCTATAGGAAAATAAAAAGAATTGGCACTCGACTTAACGGCATCCATCTTTGATTTTAATAAAAGTATATCCGCATAATTGGCAGTATTTTCCAACACCGCAAGATCTTGTTTGGGCTTTACAAGCTGATTGTCCTGCACTAAAATCGTATCTATTGTACTTGTTATTTTAGCATATTCTTTTTGCGGAGGTATCTCTGTAGTAAGCGTAGCTGTAGCCGCAATAATATCTGGATATTTCACAAACCAGGTAAGAAATAATAGCATTAGAATTAAGCTGAGAAATAAGGTATTTCCCCAACGGATCATCCAATTTGGAACAGCGGTGAGTAGCTCTTGTACTTGTTCGCTTCGTAATGCAGTGGTGTCTTGGAGTTGAGGCATTGTTATAACATTTGATTTATGGATTCTACTTGGTATCGATATTTCGAAGTAAAAAAGAGGACTCAATTCTCGGAAAATAATGGAGTGAGGAAAAACCCCACTCCATTAACAAAAAACTTAGTACACTGTACTTAGTACATTGTAAAATAAATATCTCCCATTTTATGACTATGTCTTTTGCCCCTACTCTTCATCTCGTTCTCGCCTTCATAGCTAAGGCTATGAGACTCCGAGCGTTCTTCGATTAGAAACAAAATTCATTACTCAAAAATAGCATCTACCTAATTTACACTGTACTTAGCTAAATCTTAGCCTAAGTTTAAACATGCCCAAGTTTCGGCTGATCCAAAACAACATCCATTTGGACTTGCAAAGCCATCGCAGGCGTTACATTCAGCGGCGGTATAAATAGTACAGCCCATTCCTCCATTGATTTGTTGTTGTTCCTTCTTATTCAAAGGCACTCCTAACTTTAATAAAGCTTTCATAAAAAAATTTTAGGTTAAAAAATTCTTGATCATTTAGAGACGCCCAAGAATTACGTCTATCTTCCGCGAAAAGAATATTTTATAACTGCCCAATCAAAAAACTTAATTAGAGATGTAAACAGATTCTTTCGTACAGTTCTTTCCTTGATAATAGATGTACAAAGTAATCGCAAAATTACCTTCTGGTAGGGTGAGGTAAAACAGTGGATCGATACTCGTGTATTCATCCAAACTAGAAACCCAAAGAAAAGTATAGCTCCCCGCACAAGGCCCTTCTAAAACAGAAGGAGGCACACTAAAAATATAATTCCCTTCTCCATTGTCTTGAATCTGAATATCCCCTTTAATTTCACAAGGATCAATACATAAATCATCACAATCTTCAATGGGCAGCGTGACAATATTTGATACCGACGGATTGGCACCTAGCATCCTCACTTGAAGGACATAAGAACTGTTTGGGTTGAAATTAAAATTAGGAACAGTACTGAGGTCAACATTTGAAAAAGAAAAAACGCCCCCAGTAAATGGTTCTTGCATCACCGTTTGAAAACCACTAATCCCTCCCGTCACCTCCATGATCTCTAAGACCAAATTGGTCGCTCCAAAAACTGGATTAGAATAAATACCGCTTAGGTTAAATGTTTCTGGATAACAAAAAGGCTCTACCTCATTTAAGGTCACCGAAGTATTGATTGGTTCAGGGTCATTATAGACGCCATTTTCACAGTCATATAAATATTGAGTCGCAGCAATATCACTAGGGACCAGAAGGTTATCTTGGTTGGAAGGAATTCCAAAATCCATAATAGAATTAATCGGTGTAATATTAGGGATGGGAGTAAAGGCAGGATCACTGGTATGTTGAAAACTAAGCGCATGACCAAGCTCATGGCTAATGATGGCGCGACATTGGTTAGGAGTTGGGTGCTCTGGGAAAGTAGGGGTTCCAGTATTAAAACCGGTATTGATAAAAACAACACTGTGGTAATTTCCGATTAGATTTGCGGAAGGTGATCCTGGAAGGATGTTCATAGGATCTATCTCTCTACCAAAATGAGTAGCCACCGGAAAGTGCGGATCCGCAATGATGGCATCCAAAACTCTAATATCTGCGGCTTCGACATTCTGCACCAATCTTAAATTGATACAAGTTCCAGTATTGTTCCAATCCGCAATGACTTCGTTTAAATAAACTCCCCATGGCACCCCATCTAAGGTAGTCGTTAGGTCGGTAAAGATATTTATAAAATCGCCTGCAAAAGCGATTGGAAATAAACGGGAAGGATTATACCTATAAGTTGGTGTTGTCTTCCCTAATTGCAGGTGATAAAGATTCTCCATGTTATCTACATGACTATGTCCATGATCATGTCCATGATGATGATCATGATTGGCAGGAGCAGAAATTCTTAAGTCTTCTTCTGGAAGTTTAGGAGACACTTGGTCTTCCATTTTATTACAACCTAAAATGAATACCATAGAAAATAATAAGAGAGATAAGATCTGCTGAATTGCATTCTTTTTCATAATGTGAATTTTTTGGTTTGATAAATTTTATTTAATTCGTTTAATCATTTTTGTTAATCTTGACCTAAAATGTCTGGTCAATTTTTCGTATTAATATTTAGGGGTTTGCCTTCTAATAAAACCCAATAAACCTTGACTACAGCCCAAAGAAATCCCAGTCCACGGAATGGATATTCCGTAGCAGCAGCTCCTGCACTTGGTGCGGAAGTATTGGCAGCAATGCTCTTTAATAGTCCATTGATGCCTATTATTTTTTAGATGAAAAACAGGATCACTTTCCTAAGTCCAGTTGATTTTTGACAAGCTTATAATAGTTTCCTTTTTGTTCAATCAATTCCTCGTGGTTTCCGGTTTCTATAATTCGGCCTTTGTCTAATACTACAATTTGATGGGCATTCTTTACCGTACTCAATCTATGTGCAATGACTACTACCGTCTTATTGGTAAAAAATTTATTTAAGTTGGTCATAATCGTTTTTTCATTATTGGCATCCAAGGCCGATGTAGCTTCATCAAAAAATAAGAATTGAGGGTTTTTATAAACTGCTCGAGCGATCAATAGTCTTTGTTTTTGCCCGGTACTCAAGCCCACTCCTTCATTACCAATTTTGGTATTATAACCCAATGGAAGTCCCTCTATGAATTCAGATATATTGGCAACCTCCATCGCGTTTAATAATTTTTCTCGATCAATGATTTCCGCACCTACCGCTATATTACTGGCGATGGTATCATTAAAAATATATCCCTCTTGCATCACTACTCCGCAATGGTCTCGCCATACTTTTTGAGAGATATTGGCCAGCTTGGAATTATTAATATAAATCTCTCCTTTTTCGAGGGAATAAAAGTGTAATAATAACTTCATCAAGGTTGTTTTTCCACTGCCCGAAACACCTACAATAGCGGTCGTCTTATTGGCGGGGATAGTCAAGGTCAAATCTTTTAGTATCCATTCGAATCCGCCTCGGTATCGGAAGGATACCTTTTTCAAAAAAATACTAGCTAGTTTTGGAATGACCGTAATTTGCTGTCCTTCTGGTTTTTCCTCATTTTCTTTATTGTGAATTTCTCCCAATCGATCTATGGATATTTTAGCATCTTGCACATCTCTCATAAAATTGATAAGCTGAGTAATTGGTGCATTGAGTTGGCCTATGATATAACTAATCGCCAACATCATCCCTAGCGTAATCTCTCCATCGATTACGAGCTTCGCGGAAAGGACGGTAATCAGCATGTTTTTTAGTTCATTGATAAAATTAGAACCAACGCTTTGGGTTTGTTCTAATGCGAGACTTTTGGTAGCCACCTTAAACAAGCGAGCTTGTACATATTCCCAATTCCATCGCATGCGTTTTTCGGCATTGTGCAATTTAATTTCCTGCATGCCATTGATCAATTCTATCACCTTACTTTGTTCATCACTCACTTCCGTAAAACGTTTATAGTCTAATACTTTTCGCCTTTTAAAGAAAAACAATACCCAAGTAAAATAGAGTAAACTACCGATCACAAAAACGCTAAAAATTTGGACGCTGTAATAAGCGAGCACAAAACTAAAAATGACTAGATTGAACAAGGAAAAAAGAACCGTCAAAGAAGAGGTGGTCAAAATTCGTTCTATCCGTTTATGATCATTGATTCGCTGCAGTAAATCTCCGGTCATTTTTACATCAAAAAAAGAAATCGGAAGTTTCATCAACTTGATAAAAAAATCGGAGATCAAAGAGATATTGATCCGAGTGCTTAGGTGCAATAATATCCAACTGCGAATGATATCCAAAGCAGCTCTACCGGTAAACAAAAAGAGTTGTGCAATTAAGATCAAATAGATAAAATGAAGGTCTTGACTTTTGATCCCTACATCCACAATACTTTGGGTCAAAAAAGGAAGAATGAGTTGCAATAAACTTCCTGCCAACAAACCGATGATCAATTGAATCACAAATTGTTTGTACTGCAATAAGTATTTAAAAATAAAACTAAAACCAAAAGCTTCCTCTGTTTCAAATTCCGTTTGATAAAAAAGTGGCGTTGGTTCCACCATAAGTGCGATCCCCTCTTCGGTATGCTCCGTAGCATTATTCCCAATCCAATGATTGATAAAATCCTCCTTGGGATAAGAGATTAATCCATGCGCGGGATCAGAAATATAAACTTGGTTTTTCTTGATTTTGTAAACCACCACATAGTGATTTTTATTCCAATGGGCAATACACGGAAAAGGAGCTTCGCACAATTTGGCAAAGGTGAGTTTTATTCCTAAAGAGCGAAAGCCCATATTTTCAACTGCGGCACTTAAGCCCAATAAACTACTGCCTGTGCGAGTGGTCTCACTTAGGTCGCGCAGGTGTTTGGTATTGATTGTTTTACCATAATGCTTGGCCACTATTTTTATACAAGTCGGACCGCAGTCTTTGCTCTCTCTTTGTTTGTAATTAGGAAAATTTTGCCTTACCATTAGATTTTTTTAAGACTCAAGAATATTGTTTAAAAAGAAAGCCATGCAGGCATGACTTTCTCCAAAGCGTTCATTATAAATCTTGACAACAAATACAGTGTCCTTGTGGATGCATGTGGTATCCATCAATACACTCCGTACCATCAGTCAAGTATGGATTAAGGCAAATGGGTTGGCCGGTAAGTCGCTTACCACCGCCATTCACTTGTTGTTGTTCGAGACTACTCAATGCTTTTCCTAATTTTAATAAATTTTTCATGTTTGATTTTTTTAGTTTGATAAATCCATAGACCTTTATGGACACCTATGGAATGCGTCCGAAAATAGTTACACGCAATTGCAAACATTTCCATTCCAATAGCCACCACAGGATGGGCCTGTGCCACACTGCCAATTGGCGGTGCCGCAGCACATACTATCTGTACCTGGATAGCAAGCTCTGTTCTTCTTGCCTCCTCCATTCACTTCCTTCTGTTCGACCTGACTTAAAGTCTGGCCTAGTCTTAATAAATTTTTCATAATTAATTTTTAAAGAATTAAAAGTCTGCGATCATTTAACGACTCTCGCTGGTTGAGTCTATTCTTCGCGAAAGAATATTAGGACGCGGCTAGCTTCGCATCCGTTTTTTGTTTTTTTTTATCAACTCTGTGATCTAAAAGAAAGCCATGGGTCCATGACTTTCTCTAAAAAATTATCATTAGGCGCTACAGCAAATAACGGAGGTTTGTGGACGTAGATAATCCCCTGCCATACAGATTCCTGAAGGGGAATAATAGGGATCATTGCAGGTCACGGGATTTGTTCTCCAACCTCCATTTACCTTTTGCTGTTCTAAGTGGCTCAAAGTCTGGCCTAGTTTTAATAAATTTTTCATGTTTGATTTTTTCAGAATTAAAATATTTGCGATCATTTTAAGACCCTCGCGATTTGAGTCTATTCTTCGCGAAAGAATATTAGGACGCGGCTAACTTTGCATCCATTTTTAGTTGAAGTTCTATAAACTCTTCTATAAAATAAAGGAGATCTATTCTATCGTATTCTTTGGGGTAAGCCTTTCGGTTGAGGTAAAAGGCTGGTGTAAAATTGATCCCATTAGCCTGTGTCCATTTATGCTGTTGTTCTAAAGTGGACTCATACTTTTCATAGCTTCTTTGATTATATTTTTGTAGCCACTTTTTATAATCCACCTCTGCTCCATAAACTTCTTCCAAGGCATGGAGGCAGGCGGTATCTCCCTTTAAGTTGTAGATTTCAATGAGCTTTGAGGTAATTTTATAAAGGTCTGTATCCTTGTTTTTTACATCGACCACAAAGCGAATAATAACTTTGACTTTGTCTTTTGCTTTTCTCAAAATTTTATCAATATCACGATGAGCCGCTTTGCAGAAATAACAGAATGGACTGGTGACCAATATTATTTCTATCGGAGCATTTCTATTTCCTAAAACTATTTCTCTTGCAATCGGAGCAGTGGAAGACAAGCTTGAACCCTTTGCATATAGGGCGTTAAACAAACTGAAATCTCGTTTAAATTTATGGTGTGCTAATTCTAACTTCCCAAGCGCTTCTTTTCTTTTCAATACTGGTTTTAGTAAACTCCAAATCGCTGCGCTACTTAGCAAACTCCAAGCGAGTAGTCCTATACTCTGCATATCCAAATGGATCTTTGCAGGAGAAAAATCATAGAGTAGCAAAGAAGAAAACTGAAGGATTAAAACGAAGCCAATTCCAAGGCATAAAGGACACCATTTTTTTACCACTCGGTATTGATAATAAATAGAATAGAGAACGAAGGGAAAGGCGAATGCCGTCATAGCGGATATTAATAAAGCATTGGTATTTCCACTTATAAAAGACAGCAACCAAAAGCAGCTATAGGCTACAAAAATCACTAAACTTATATCGCTCAATTTCAGCCAACCAAAAAGCGTCGCACCTTTAGCATTTAATACGGCATCACAACTGGTATTTTCCGAAAGGTTACAAAAATTATTCGCCACCATGGAGGATATTCCCAATTCATGTTTCACAATTTGGATACTAAATACTAAACCAATAAGACTCAATAGAAAGTGAATTTGAGCAAAGGGATCGGAAAGAGAAAAAACGATATTGGCGGTCCATAAAACACCACAAAAAACCAATAGCCAATTAAAAAAAACAGCCATTCCTTGTGAGGGTACTTCCTCCATCAAATCATCTTTTTCTATGACCACAATAATTCCTTTCCATTGATTCAGAAATGCTTCTTGGCTGATTATTTTATTTTTATCCGTATCTAATTTCAGTTTTATTTTCGTTCCTTTTTTTTCAATCAAAACTAAATCGCCTCCTCTATCCGTATCAACATTGGCAATAAAATGACGGGGCAATTGGTCCAGTATTTCTTTATTCACCGGCAGCCGCAAAGCCGCATTAGGAATATCAAAATGTTCAAGAACTCCGGTCAAAGCATGTAAGCTCGGATAAGAAGGATGGCTAGACAATTGAAGTTTTAATTCACTTCGATTGATGCGTATATTGCTCTTGATAATTAATTGGTCTAGAATATTAAAAAGTTGATCTCTCATGTATTTTCAAATTAAAACTAGGTGGTGATCTCTTGATAATAATATCCCCAATACATCATAGGATATACTAGCAAGAGATGCACCTAGCGGAAGTGAACTATTACGTTTTGGTTTGTACGGATACATTCATCTATATAAGCGGGGCTTAGGCAGATCGTTAACAGCTTTGCAGAAAAAAGAAATCTTTTTTTAAAAAATGGGTCCAATTATTTTTAGGATTAATGCAAGTTTCCCAAAAGCAAAAAAGCAAAAAACAAGTTTTGCTGTCAGGGTATCAAAACACAAAAGCCAAGTTCTAAATTTTAGAACTTGGCTTTTGTATTTTGAAGTTGTTTAAAAAAGCCCTCAATGATTTCTTGACAA
>CAYQRA010000073.1:0-14368 GCA_964419315.1 uncultured Saprospiraceae bacterium
GTAGAAAATATTGAGGAGTATTATTGGATGGAAGGAGAGTTTATTGCTGGAGAAGTCATTGGTTGGAATTTTGGAGATGGACATCTCCATCAGGAAAAGTTAATCGCCTCTGTTCAAAAACGCTGCAATTTCACAAACGGTGAATTGCGGGTCATCATGGTCGAATCTCCACAATTGCACAATGGTCGTTTGCATTGGAGGATTCACGATGCAAAAGAGGGCTTGCTAGAAGAGGGCTATGCTTATATAAAAGATTTAAAACAAAAAATGCCTTGGCCAACTGAATGGAAATAAGATGAGTAAAAACTACGATATCGTTATTGTTGGTTCAGGTCCAAATGGTTTGAGTGCAGGAATATACTTGGCGCAAAAAGGTTTGCAGGTCTTGATATTAGAAGCTGCCCAAACCGTAGGTGGAGGTACACGTACCGCAACCTTAACCTTGCCGGAGTTTCATCATGATGTTTGTTCGGCGGTACATCCCATGGGAGTCTTGTCTCCTTATTTTCAACAACTCGCTTTGGAACAACATGGCTTGGAATGGATATACCCTAAAGCATCTGTCGCTCATCCACTAGATCAGGAAGAGGCCATTATTTTATCAAAATCAGTAGAAGAAACGGCTGCTAATTTAGGCGCAGATGCCAAAGTTTACCAACGTTTGCTGCAACCTTTAGCCAAACGAATAGATTGGTTATTGGAAGATAGTTTAAAACCTTTGGGGATTCCCAAGCATCCGTTTTTTTTAGCAAAATTTGGCCTAAAGGCAGTTTTACCAAGCACTATTTTCACCAAACTCTTTTTTAAAGAAAAGCGGGCAAAAGCTTTGTTCGCCGGATGCGCCGGACATAGTGTTTTGCCCTTAGAGAAAGCCTTCACCTCCGCTTTGGGCTTGGTCTTTTTGGCTTGTGGCCATGCCGTTGATTGGCCCGTCGCCAAGGGCGGTTCGCAATCCATCGCCGATGCATTATTAAAATGTTTTCAAGCAGCAGGCGGGGAAATTATTTTTTCCCAACGGATAAAAAACTTCAAAGAATTGCCAAAGGCGGAAGCCTATTTATTTGATACCGACCCTTTGCAGGTAGCCGCTATTGCGGGCAATGAATTGCCGAAAGGCTATGTCAAGCGATTGCAGAAATATAATTATGGAATGGGAACCTTCAAAATAGATTATGCTTTGAGCGAAGCTATTCCGTGGAAAGACCATCGATGTCTGGAGGCATCAACAGTTCATTTGGGCGGCACCATGGAGGAAATTGCAATAAGTGAAAAGGCTGCTTGGAATGGGAAACACCCTAAGCACCCCTATGTCATTCTCGCTCAACAAAGTCAATTTGATGCAACAAGAAGTCCCAAAGGACAGCATACTTGTTGGGCTTATTGTCATGTCCCCTTCGGTTCGGATCGAGATATGTCCGCTGAGATTGAAAAGCAAATTGAGCGATTTGCGCCCGGATTTAAAGATATTATTTTAGCAAAAAGCAGTATATCCGCAAAGGCATTTCACCAATACAATCTCAATTATGTGGGCGGTGCAGTAACCGGAGGCGCGGCGGATATTACCCAATTATTTACTCGACCAGTTGCACGATTCAATCCTTATGCTACCCCCAATCCTAAAATTTTTATGTGTTCCGCTTCTACCCCTCCTGGTGGTGGTGTACATGGGATGTGTGGCTACTGGACGGCAAAAAGTGTGTTTAGTAAATTATAGAAACGAATAGGACACCAAAAGTGCTTTTGCAGATTTTGTTCAATCAACTAAATGATTGGTAGTCAAAAATAAAGTATAACATGAAAAACTTTTCGACAATAGAACTCATCAAAAAACATGAAAAAGAACAGATTCAAGAGGTTTATACTGAAACGGCCCTTCAAATAGAAGAGGTAGAGTGTGTAAAAGTCAATATTGTAAAAAATGATAAAACTGGAAAAATGGTCCTTGTTTTAATAAAAGTATCCGATGATGCCAACTTCAAAATGGTCAAGAAAAAAGTAGAGCAAGCCTTAGGAAGGTTTACGATTAATTTTGAAGTACTGTGATTTTTTTTTGGAGAAGTGGTTTTAAAAAACGAAAAAACGATGAGTAAGAAAACTATTTTTATAACAGGAGCAGGTCGTGGAATTGGAAAAGCGACCGCGCAATTATTTGTGGAAAAAGGATGGTTTGTTGGACTATCAGATATTAACCGATCGGAAATGGAAGCACTAGCCCAAGTATTGGGAAAGGAAAATTGCTCGGTACATGAAGTAGATGTTAGAAATGTCAAGGAAGTACAAAATGCCATTGCTGAATTTGGAAAAATCACCCATGGTCGAATGCATCTACTGTTTAATAATGCAGGTGTTCTATTTGCTGGCGGTTTTGAGAAAGTGCCATTAGAAAAACATAAGGCTATTGTGGATATTAATTTTACAGAGCCCATGAATGTGACTCACCATGCGCTTCCATTATTAAAGGCAACGCCTAAAAGTGCAATAGTTACCATGTGCTCAGCGTCCTCCTTTTTTGGCAATCCAGAATTGACAGCCTATGCAGCTACAAAATCTGCTGTAAAATCTTTGACCGAGGGCTGGAATTTATTGTTTAAGAAACATGATATTCATGTTGCAGATATCATTGCTGCCTATGTAAAAACGAAGATGGTATCCGATGAACAGGATGCCATGAAGCTGCCACAGAAAGAAGTAAAACTAACAACCAAGGAGATTGCAAAAGCAGTTTGGAACGCCGCCCATTCAAAAAAAATCCATCATTACATAGGTAGCGACGCCAGGTTATTGCGGGTGGTAAAATGGCTGTTGCCACAATCTATTCTCATTTCTATTTTGAAAAATAGTTTTTATAAAGAAGCCTTGCTAAAGAATTGATTATATCAAAGCGGTAAAAAAGGGGGCGATGTTTATGAAGGCATAAACTCTACTTAGAGCATGTTTAAAATTTATTTTAGGTGCTTACAGGTTCTGAAGAAAGTCCGCCGCCCGATCATGAATCAAATCCAACTCATCATCCGAGAAAAACTCATGAGCATCCGAGTTTTCGATGAGGATCAATTCATTTTCAATTCCAATATTTTCATATTGCTCGATGAGGTCACAACTGCCGACAATATCTGCGCCTTCAAAATTCAAGGTATTGCAACTCACCAGAGCATCTCCTTCCGCATGAGCGAGAATAATAGGAAGATCCGAAGCATCCAATAAATCACTGTAAATCGTAAAGCCCGATATCGAGAATACCCCGTGGAACGAAGGATCAACATCTAGGAAATCGCCAATATTGCCATGAATCCCGCCATGCTCCGCTAGATAGTCTTGCTCTACTTCAGTTAATAAATCTATTTGCTCTTCATCTAGCAAACTGGCATTCAATGCCAAGGCTCCTCCCGCAGATTCACCACCAACAAAAATGGTATCGCTTACGGTGCCATATGGATTACCCTGTTGTGCCATCGCACGCATAAATCTTACGGCAGCAAATAAGTCATGATTGGCTCTAATAATAGCAAATCGAAGTTTGGACATCGTACCATCATTGGGACATAGTACGCGGTAATCCACTGTGGCCGTTACAAAGCCCCTTTCCGCCATGGCCAAAGCCGTGGAGGCAACAAAGTCTCTATCCTGAATGGCAAAACCTCCTCCCGAAAAGAAAATGATTAATGGTCGATCTGTCTCCGTATTATCTGGTAAATAAACATCCAATAATAAATCCATCATGCCATCTGAAAAAGGGTCTGCAACGGTGGCATATTTGACCCCTCTTATCCTATTGATTCCTGGAGGAAGACTAGGAGGTTCGGAATTACTAGCTACCGCAATGCACTCTGCTGGTATTTGTGATTGAGGATTTAGCCCTTGCAGTTCCTCCTTCTCACCACGACACGAAGTGATCATCAAGACGGCAAAAAATAGCAAAGGCCATACAATCATTGGTCTTATCATCATACAGGAAGCGGGCATAGTCAACTATTTTAAGATGGATAAAAAAGTATTTTAGGGAAGTATACGAGGTATTCTGAACATTCAAATAAATTTTAAGACATACTCTTACCGTAATATCCATGAATGCTAAAATTACCATTTTTTTTGGAAGCAAAACTTTAATAACTCAATTATCTCCCTTGCAGAATTCGTTTAGGTCTTTAATCGGGAAGGAATGGACGGTGTAGCCTGCCGACTAAACTCTAAGTTAGGAATATCATAAGCCTTGTATTCATTCCCTATAATTTCTTCGTTAGAAAAAACACAATGCTATCATCGATGGTTATTACTTCTCCATGCTTTAAAGATTTTGAATTTTTAACCAAACCATTTCCATCAGGTTGATATCCTCGGTTGATATAAAGAATTTGGGCAGCCCCATAATCTTTATAAACGCCAAATCCTATTCCGGCAAAAGCGGAAACCTTTTTTATTCTCCTTTCTGCTTCGTCCATGAGACCAGTTCCGATTCCAAGTCTTTGGTATTTTTTCAATACATTGAAATCGACAATTTCTGGGATTTTCTTTATCCTAAAAGACGTATAATCAGATTCCCACCTGATGGTTAGGTAACCGGCAAAATCACGATCCAATTCTGCGATGATAATGTCTCTTTTTCCCTGCTCTTGCAAGGCCAAATATTCTTCGTATTGAGAAGTTGGTTTGTCCCATCCTTGTTCTTGAAAGGATTCACTTATCTTTTGGCAATCTGTTTTTTCGATTTTTCTTAAGGTAAGATTCCCTTTCATTTTCATGGTATTTTTTCAAAAGTATTAATATTCCCCAGTGATAGGTACTTTATTTCGCCTTGCTCATCTTTGATAAAACCCATAGTTCTTTGGCCATCAAAACTCTTAAATAAGAGCGGTTTTATTTGATAGAATTTTCTTCCAAACCCAGACAAAGTATTGTCCTCATTCACGATTATTTTTCTACTATCTGGTAGCCTTGATTCCGAACAAGTATGGCAATAGGTCATCCATCTGTATTCCCCTGCAAATTTTTTCAAGTGGTCTTTCTTACCTTCACTCTGATAATCTATTTCATTTTCCGAACCAAAATATTTTAATATGGCGTCGTTGACGATATTCCTTAAATTGCTTCCTTCATGGTGATTGATGATAAAAAAACCTAAATCCTTGTCGGGGATTAAAGTGAGCATAGCACTATACCCAAGCATATTCCCTCCATGGCAAAAAGATTCAATATTATATCTTGTTCTTTGGTAAAAACCGTATGCAAAACCATCTACCTCTTTATGTGATGATAATTGTTGTTGTTGCATGGAGAATGCCACTTCTTTGCTAAGAATTTGATTTTGATTTGACGAACCTAAATGGAGTAGCATTTTTAGATAATTTCCCATATCGGCTGCGGTACTATTTATTTCGGAAGCAGGATAGGTATGATACCATTCCCATGCTTGTTCATTATTTATTCCATTATAGAATTCATAGCCCGATGAAACATACTTTACTTGTTCTTCTGGAATCACCATACTTGTCATTTCCATATCAAGTGGTTTCCAGATGTTATCTCGCAGATAGGATGCTAAACTAACTTTACTTATATCTTCGACGAGTAAGCCAGCCAAGGCAATGGCGTGGGAAGAATAAGAGGAGACCACTCCTGGCTTTCTTATTCTCAATAAATTATTACTTAAAAAATCACCAAGCGGTATTAATTCATCTTGACTAAAAGCCCTCCGACCTCCCAACTCATCAAAACCCGAACTATGAGTTAACAATTGATGAAAGGTGATGGGTTCTTCAAAGGTATCAGGTACCTGTAGGGAAGTCAAATACTTATTCACATTTTCATGTAAACCAATTTTTTCCTTTTCAAGTAATTGCAATAATGCTGCTGCGGTGAAAGTCTTTGTAATGGAACCAATTCGAAATATAGTCGAGTCAGGACTTACTTTACTTTCTTTATCTCCTAAGCTAGCAATTCCAAATCCTTTTTTCAATAGTGTCTTCTCTTTATCAACTAATATATACGCTGCACCCGGAATATTTTGCGATTGCATATTGGAGTTGATTATCGAATCAATGATGGTTTCTAATTCCAAAATCGATTTATGATCAACTTGGGAGAATAAACTTATAGTGGTGAAAAAAAATCCAAAAATAGTTAGGACAATCGGAGACGGTTTTCTTTTTTTTGATAATTTCATTTTGCTTATTTTTTTCTTGGGATAAAATATGATTCTTCAAGTCTTCCTAAGAACTGTTGAAAAAATAAATTCGCCGTTTTTCATTTAGAAGTTGTTAAAAAATAGAAAACCAATGTTTAATAAAGGCTGACAAAATAAGGGCTATCTTCAAGGTAGCCCCTATTATTAAACACGGAAGTTGTTTATTTTTTGTTCCTGGAGGGAATCTCTTGGCTAATTGGTGCGTGTTTTTCTTTTTATAAACTATAATATCCAAACATCCACACACCTCCTTTCAAGCCACCATTATTTTAAAACAAAAGTCAGCACTTGCCAAATAATTATCAGAAAAAGAAGGAGGAGTACGATCCGCTTTTTCCTTTTTTTTGACCGATTGATTTCGGCCACTTCCTCTGCTAATCGATCGATTTTCTCATATCCTTGAAACTCGGTTTCGAAGAGCAAATCATCTGCCCGATCCAATTCTTCCCCAAAATATCTTTTGGCTATTTTAAATACAAAACTTTCGCCTACCTGATCCTCAGTCAGTGCATCAGCATGTCCTTCCAAGTAGAATAGCCGTTTTCCTTTTTCGTCAATTTTCAATTGATCCAAGAGGGGTTCCTCCTCCTTCAAGGGCGTTCCAAAATCAATAATCAAACCCTCTTCGGTATCCCCGGATCGAATTCTCTTTTTTTTATTATTCTTAGAAATCGAATAGCCCCAATAATTAGTTACGCTATTTAAGATAAGGGAACAAATTTCCGTATCCGGAAAATAATGAGCAAGCACCATTTCTACAGTGGTCTCCTTTCTTTTCATAAAAGTTTCTGGCAGTCGCTCTTCACAAATGATTATCCGACCATTATAACGACCAAAGTAAACTTGATTCTTCTTAGGGTTCATCGCAACAGAAAAATCAACTTTCCTTGTCGCTCTTAGCCTATTGAAACCTACATTTTTCAGCAGTTCTTTTTCTTCTATTTCTTTATTGGAATCAATGATGATAAAACTAGCTTTCCATCCCATGCTGTGGTATTGTCTTGGCTTATTTTATAGAAGTTATTTTTTTGTCGACGTTTTCTATTCGGATCAAAGTGATTTTATTGGGTAAAGGACTCAGAGAGATAATCAAAGTAAAAGGGCTATCCCTCAGATTTACTTTGTGAACCTCACCTGCACAAAGCAGGCCTCCGAAATTCGGTTTTTAAAGTGAGCTGTAGGCGAGCAAAATTTCACAAGCCCTTACCCAAAAAATACTGGTACTCCATTCTTTAAACGAAGTACCAGCAGTTTGTTCTAGTATTTTTTTCAGCTACTTTTCAGCTTGTCTATGAATGCCCTATTAAAGAATCGTAATCGCGATCCGATTACTCCATTCATCTGTGGTCAATAAGAAATCATACTCCCCGGCCTTAATGCCATCATCCATCACGACGGTGGCTTCTGTACCCGTTTCATTTACGGTAATTTCAGAAACGGTATTGGTGTAGCCACTTGCCATAATCCATACCTTTGGATCATTTTGCACGACATTGGAAGTATTGAGCAAATGCAAACCTTCGATAGTAATGGTTGCCCCATCCTCCATCGTTGTTTCACTCATGGAGAGAATAACAGGTCGGTTTTTTATTTCTACTTCCATATCAACACCGTCGATAGCGGTAAATGTAGTCCCGTCAATATTGGCTTCAATCTTGTAGACTCCTTCCGCTACATCTTCAGAAATCCAAGCGGTAATAGTACCTGGGGTACACTCCTTAATTCCCAAGGAAACACTTGTACTTCCATCGCTAATCGAGACAGAATTATCGGCACAATTCATATCCATTTCGGCGCCTTCCAAAATCAGATCACTAAAGATCCAACCATCGGCATCAATTTGGTTAATGCGGACTGCTGTTTCATTGGGAGCAATATCCTCTGTACTGATAACGGTACAAGCACTCAGCCACAGGGTCAACAGCAATAATAAGGGATAAAGTTTAACAGATAAGTTTTGCATAATTTTAAACAGTTTAGTTTTATAGTTGAATAATTTTTTTGTTGGTTTTCTGTGTTTCGACTCTTCGTCGATCTAGTTAGGTTTTTTACTGGTATAATAGCCTAGACCATAGATATTGTGACAAAAAGCATCGCAGCATTAGTGCCTCTTTGCGCCATTGATCCGATGGCCTCTTTTTAGGTAAGTGCTAGGAATTAAACAAAAGCCTTTACAGACCTTCGATATTGACAGTTCAAATATACCCAAGAAAGTTTAAGGCGACCAATGCGACTACAAATATAATCACTCCTCGATCTACTATCTTATAAATATGTGGATATTTTTTTCTATCCTCTCCACCATATCCTAAAACAAAGATGCAATATAGGACCACAAAAACGACAATAAATAGCGTATACATTTGTTATGGTTAATTTAGTTAAACAAATTTTTACTTTTCTCAGCTTAAGATAATAAAAGTTTTTCTTAATTCATTGTCGGTAAATGCTTAGTCTCCAATGCAAAGCGAGCAACCTAAATTTAAGTTGCTTCTTCACTTAACCTTCCAATAGGCCAATAGTATCTGCTTTATACACATCAAAATCAACTTCTGTTTCCGTCTTTTTTAAAAAATCTATTGTTCTATTATTTAGCCCAAAATAAGGCGTAGAAGCGTCAGGGTCAATATCAATGTCGATAACAAATTGTATTCGAGTCCTTAAATCAAACTTTTTCTTTAGTCGATTTATTTCATCGATTTTAGTCTCAAATATTTCAATTAATTTTTCTAATGGCGTTTCTAAATCAATTTCATTTCCAACAGTGATTTTATAAGCCCAAGAAGTGGACTTGGGGACTGGATCTTTTTTGATCATTACGGAAGTTGGTTTAAGACCTAAGCCAATAGTCACTTTTTCAACTTCGAAATATTCTGCATAAAAAGCAAAATAAATGTAATTATTACAAGTCGATCCACTGTAAGTTATTTTTGTAAATGCCATTTTTTATACTTTGGTTTAGTAAGTTGACTTAAGTCCAAGACTAAAATCGGTTGTCCGTGCAAGAAAATTTATAGCATATCGTCGATAATAAAGACTTCATCAATGCCCCCATGTATTTCCCATTCTGGTTTATGCTGTCTGGCATTCCATTTGATTTCGCCTCCTCTATTTGACAAAAATTTATTCTTCTTTTCATTTATGCTAATCCAGTCAAATTTGATATCGAGAACAATCGTATTGTTTAAATCAACCACTCCCCATTTAAGATTTTTTAGGGTCAATTCATTTTCCTCTTCGTCTTCAAGGACTTCAATTTTTCCCATTGCAACCTTAAAATAGTGGGCAGATATTTGCTCCAAATAATCGTATTCATTGGGTAGCAATACTTCTCCATTGGGATAGATCACACCCCATTTACCTGCTACATAATTCACCATGGAAGTAGAAGTTATTGCATAGGGAAAGTCATCATTATAAGTCGCTTTACTTACCGTTCTATACAGCGGTGTAGCATCATAGTAAAAACCATCATCTGATTCAAATATTTCGTCGTACGGCAGTGCTTTTTTTTCTTTGGATTTCAGATGGTAGGTAAAAAAATCTTTAGTGCCTTGTTGGCCTAAAATAACCATATCTAAATAAACATCACCATATATTTCATGAGAAAAATCAAAGTTACCCAGTATTTGGTTTTTTGAATTCACGATTCCATTAAACGTATGATTCCATGCCTTGTATACTGGCTTTAGTATTTTGTCAAATTTTTGAGCTTTAAATACCTCTTTCGATAATGCGCTTAGTTTCTCATATTCACAGTCAATCCATAAACTTTTATAATCGGCACTCAATAGTCCAACTTTTTGATCCTTACTGATAAAAATATTTCCTCTACTATCAGATATGAGGTAGTCGATATCCGGAATTTTTGTTACCAGTTTCCCATCTGACTGAAAGATGAAGTGGGTGTTTTTTCCTAGTTTATAATCATTATCTTTATACTTGACCGCAATCAATAGATCGGCTGACTCTTTATACACCGTGGAGTTATAGATGGGGGCTAAGATTTCTTCATACTCCCCTAACTCATTTTTTTTAAGGACTCCATAATATCTTTTTTCCGTGCAAAAACAATAGATTTCATCCTCTCTAAATTTTCGACCTCCCGTTATTTGGTAGCTCTTTCTCAAAGAAAAATTTTGCCTAAACCAAGAAATAATTTTCTTCATCTTTGCATGCTGGTTTTGTATTTTCTAATCTATAGTTGGTCTTCTTTTCTATTCCTTATGCCAGCCAAGAGCCAGATAAAGGGAATCAAAAAAATTAAACTTAATCATTGGCGGGTTGGATTATTTCCCGAATCGTAGCCCATCCCGTAGGACTATCTTGATAACGAATATACGTCACCATCGTTCTTCCACTAAAGATAAAGGAGTCTCCTCCATTTTTTGGTGTTCCTCGGATTGAAAATTTTGACTGCTCAATCGCAATATTATTTTCAACAAGAATACTTTCCACGTCATTTTTAATAAATTCTAAGGAAAAACTTTTCAGCGTTTCTTGAATTCCCTTAACCACTTCTTCCCGCCCATTTTTTATATCTTCATAGCCTAATGCCTTGATCACATCTGGATGATGTAAAGCTTTTATCTTATCAATATCTCCCTCCGAAAAAGCGTTTCGAATAGCTAGACCATTATCCAAAATTTGTTGTTTAACTATTTCATTATCGACTTTTTTTTGGCAAGAAAAAGCAATGCAACAAAAAGCAATAATCAGACATAAATAATTAATTCTCATTTTTTTCTGTTTTTAGATGGTGGTTTTTATTGGTCAAAAAACGATCCTACCATTAGCGGTCATACATCGCAATCAACCTATAAATCTTTAAAGAACCATTTGCTTGTCTTTTCCAAATTCTAATATTTTTACTCGTACTCACTCCAGACCATTGATCCATTCGCCAATTGGCAATCGCCGTAGCATACTCTATTACATAAGCACCTAATTCATCAATTCTATCTGTTCGAACGTCTAACTTCTCAAAGACAGGCATTTCTTTTGCGTGTGCTAAATAATATTCGTCTAGTTTATCTCGCCCCTTGCACATAGGACTAAAGCTGTGTAAACTTATACCATTATCATCATAGAACATCGACCACAGTTTTCCATCTTTTTCCGAAATGATTCGTTCCATAAGCGCACCAAGGCCAGCAAGTTCAAAACTTATATTATCGCTGATGCTCACATGTGGTTCTAAAGCCATTCTGACCGATGGCACTTCATTGAATTTCAATCGTTCTTCAAACTTGACCCTATGGTCATAATTCCAAGCTTCGGTAAAGAGTTCCGGTTTACCAGCTAAATTTATTTTCCAAATATTTAGATACTTTCCCTTGAGTTCATAAGTACTATCTTTTTCTAATAATAAGATGCTGAAGGTACCAATTTCAACAATTCTGGTTCCTAAATCCAAAACCTCATAAACCGTCCGATCGTAATTTTTCACATCAAATCGTTCGAAAAAAGCTTGGTAGTATTTTTCAGCATGCGCTCTAGTTAATATCGTCTCCTGAAACTCAGGCATAATTCTTATACTGTCGCTATAATGGTGCTTGATTTTTGAGAAATCTTCATCCATATGCATTTTTATGTACTGTTCATTAAATGCATTGATCAATTCAGCTTGGGTACGCTGAGAAAAAAGATTTCCTGAGTGGAATTGAAGTAAGAAATAAAAGAGTATGGTTTTTATGGTAATTTTCATTTTTTCTCTTTGGGGTTTAAGTAAATGGGCAACTTGTTTTGGGAAAACCAAGTACATTGTTAAGCGGTCTTCTTTTTTACTTTTCTTGCCCTCTAAAGTTTAGCAGCTTATCAATCCTTCTTTTGTTAAACTGTTGAAGAAACACCAGATATAGATTGAAAATAAAATTCAGAATAGTGTAGGCTACGATTTGCCATGTTTCGATTCCTTTAAAAGCAAGGACGACAATAAAAATTTGTAGCAAGACAAAGGCAATTAAATGCCCCATTTCGGCAAGGGTCATTTCATTTTTCAATTGCTCCAATTTTGCTTTGTTGCGCCCTCCTTTGAATTTTATATTTGGATTGAATTTGCCCATAAATGATTTGCGAATGAGCCAACCCAAATGCAAAACACCAATTCTTTTGGTGAGTTTATCACCAAGGTAATTGTGATTTTCAAACCATCCTTTGGCTCCAAAACGATCCAGCATTCCGGTCGCCAATGCTCCCAATCCATAGGAGGCAAAAATCCATAATATAGGATTAAAATCTTCGAGCATTGTCAATATTACTAAAAGTAAATGGTTATTTACATTTCAGCCCCAATTTATAGTTTTTTTAACTTCAAGATGACATTGACTGCCTCATGGCGAGAGCTGACTTCCAATTTTACGAATACAGATTTGAGATAGGACTTTACGGTATTGACACTTAGAAAATGTTTCAGACCAATTTCTTTATAGGTCATTCCTTCTGATAAACTTTGCAAGAGTTCGTACTCCCGATCCGTTAGGCGAACTCCTATTTTTTGCACAAAACTATCTTTGGTGGGGAAACCAAATTCTTGTTCACTTTCGAATTTATGCAAAGCCAATTCAATGGTGGTCATTAAATTTTGTTGGGTAAAAGGCTTGACGATATAGCCATAGGGAAAGGTAGTTTTTACTGCTGACAAAGTGGTTTTATCAGAATGGGAAGTCAGGAAAACAAATGGGAAACGATACTTTTCTCGTATTATCTTTGCCAAATCAATTCCATTTAGGCTGCCCTTAATGGTAATATCCAAAAGGGCAAGATCGGGCTTTTGGGAATTAAACACATCCTCTGCTTTATCTCCATTCTGGACATTGCCGACTACCTCATGGCCCATCATCTCAAGCATCAATTCAATCTCGTCTGCAATAATTGCTTCGTCTTCTACAATAATAATTCTTGCCATTATGCCGCCTTTTTATAATCCTTAAATTGGAATCGAAACTCTGCGCCATCCGTCCCCCCCGATTGCATTTCCCCATCTAGCTGTCGGAGCAAACTTTTAATCAATCTAAATCCGAACGAACTTTTTGAAGCTCCTTTTTCAGATACTCCAACCCCATTATCATTGACTTCTAAGTGCAGTAAATTATTTTTTTCAAAAAGCTTGATAAAAATAATTCCGTCTTGATTATCAGGAAATGCATACTTCAAGGCATTCGTCAATAGTTCATTAATAATCAAGCCCAAAGGAATCAAAGTCTCTACGTCTAAATCAAGCGCTGCAATCTCTGTCTCCAAGCGAACTTGATCTGTAGACAATTGATAGGTGCTAATTAATTCTCCACAAAGTTTATCTAAATATTCTTTTACATTGACACTCGTTAGCTTTTCTTTATTGTATAAATCCTGATGGATTAAAGCCATCGACATCACTCTTGATTTTCCTTCATTGATCGCTTCTTTGATGTACTGATCCTCGGTAGTCATTCCTTGCAAGCCAAGCAAACTGGAAACCAATTGCAGATTATTTTTGACGCGATGGTGGATTTCCCTTAGCAGGATATCTTTATCAGAAAGCGCTTTTGCAATGACTTGGTTTTGAGCTTTGACTTGCTTATTCCGTCTTAATAATTGGTAGAATAAAAAGCCCAATAAACAAAGACCTATTCCGAATCCAGTAATTATAGATCGCTGTGTTTTCAACTTAGACGCTTTTACTTCGTCCTCCAATTCTAACTGAGTGATCATTTGCTCTTTTTGTTTTGTTTGAAATTTAGCTTCAATATTATGAGCAATATTAAGTCGTTGAATATTGATTAAAGAATCATTAATCGTCTGGAATTGTTTCAAGGCGAATACTTGATTAATTGGCTCGTTCACCTTTTCATAATACACCGCTTTTAGTTCAGCAATGCTACGAAGCATATACAAATTATTAAGCGCGGTAGCGTTTTGCTCTGCTTTTTCCAGAAAGGCAGGAATTCCGCTTAAGTCATTCGTTTTAAGTCCAAGTTCTGCTTTTATCAAAAAATAGTAAGAGTATCGAATCGCTTTGGGTTTAAAATTAGCTTCGCTGATTTCACTTAATAAATCCTTCGCACCTTTAAAATCTTGTTGCTTTAATTTTATACTTGCATAAACCGTTTTTGCATAAGGAACATATTCATCATGAGCGGAGACTTTATAATTATCCAAGCTTTCTAATATATACTTTTCTGCTTCCTCAAATGCTCCTCTATAAGC
>CAYQRA010000074.1:0-10342 GCA_964419315.1 uncultured Saprospiraceae bacterium
TTGGAATTCAATGACTTGCAAATAAATCATCTGTCTATTTTAAAACAACTTCATCGTTAGACCAGCTCCAATTCGCCTCCCTTAGATTAAATATCTTTATAAGGTAAGCCTTGGACAATGATTATTAGTAATCCGTTTTTATACTATTGTCAAAGGGTACTTTAAATTGATACAGAACATCCTCATCCTTATGGTCTTCTAAGATATCCAAGCCATAACGGATTTTCTTTGGATCATCGTAGACTAAGGTTCCAAACATTCGATCCCAGATGGAAAAGATATTTCCAAAATTACTATCGGTCCAAGGCCGTTCAAAATGGTGGTGGAACTTATGCATATCTGGGGTTACAAAAACAAGATTGAGCGTTCGATCCAAGCGGTCTGGTAGGTTGATATTGGCATGAGAAAAATAGGTAAAAAATATACTGGTAATGCGATAGACTAGGTAAAAAGCAACGGGCATTCCACTAAGAATAATCGCGACCAACGCAAATAGTTCTCGGAGTACATAATCTCCTGGGTGATGTCGAGTCCCTGTGGTTGCGTCTACTTTGGTATCGCTATGGTGTACCATATGAAATTTCCACATCCACTTGACGCGGTGTAACAAATAATGCGCTACATATTGAGCTACAAAATCCAATAGCATGATAGCCAATAATAATTCGACCCAAACGGGAAGATCTAATAGATAAAAAAGGCCAAATTCGTTTTGCTGTGTCCAAAGAAATATCCCAACCGTAGCCAAGCCAAATAAGACATTGACGATCATGGAAGTACTGAGAAAAATTAAGTTGACGCCAGCGTGTTTCCATTTTTTATAATCGAAGTCGAAAAGTGGAAAACCACCTTCCAGTAACCAACTAATTGATAGGCAAATAATAATCCAAGCCAACTTATAGAGGGTTGGCAGGTGTTCGAAGAAATCTAGAAATGCTTCCATTTTTTGAGTGATTTTCTACAAAATCGGAAAAAATCACTCCAATTTCAAATTAGAAGAGCATAAGTTTTTCGGAAGGAAGAAATCCTTAAACCAGTTTAAGCGGCCAATAAAAATACTTTGTGAAGCATTTATACTTTGTGACTAGCAACGAAGAGTCTTTGTAAAGCGGAAGGAGATAGAATGACAGTCATTCTAATAAAAATAGATTTACATAAAAGTTCTTAAAATGATTTTAGAAAATTATTCCAGATTAATTGACAAAATAGATCTGAGCATCTTGGGCATTATTATTATTATTATTATTATTGACTTTCTTCTTTGGAAGAAAGATCTTACGCATTGCAGTACTTACTTCTTTCTCTTAGTTATGCTCGGCATCATTTTACCGTCCTATTCTTGGTTCCGAGAGATCGAAAGAAATCAAGAATTTTATGACACTTTAGCAGAATTGGGAGATTTCTCTTTTAGCTTTATGATATTCCCTATTTATTGGGTTTTATTATTTTTACAATTGGGTTATTTAAACATCAAACCTGAACCAGTGAAAGAAAGCATTAATGATATTTTGGATGCAGACTTATAATTTTTTCAATTTTTTGATAAGCGATACCTTAAAACAACTGGTTCTCTGACAAATCCCGTGTGTGAGTCAACCAAAAAGAAAAAAAACGCTTAACTAGGCAAGCTTGTCACAGGTCTTTTAGTCGCTTTTTTGTTCTTATTTTTGGTTGACCACGGGATTTGTCCAAGAACGAAACAACTTAAATAATTAAGTCTAAAGAATGAAGTACACTAGAAAGGATAAACAGACCAACAAATTATTATACCTTTTGGTCGTTGGAATTGGTGCAGGTATCCTTTACCTCGGATTTTACAAATTATATTGGACTTGGAATTTCTTGACTTTCCCTATTGGATTAATCACCATGATTTCGGGATATAAGAATTTCAAAAGAACAAACTTTAAAATTCAGGAACTTGAATTTATGGAAGATAAATTACGAATTAGGTTTTTAAACGGTACCGAAAAAGAAATTGAGCATAAACAATTGCGTTATTCCTTGCTGGTAAAAAAATTTTACAAACCAATCAGGTCTATCGAATTTATCGAAAAAAATAAGATTGGTCTCTTTCGTGGAAAGAGTATAGGAATCATTGATTTTGCAAAATGGGAAAAGGATATAGAACCAATTGCTAAACATTTAATACGCCATAAACTTGAAAGAAAAGAGTGGAAATTTGGGTGGAGCTTTGGCGATTTCTTAATGATTTTTGCCCTACTTCTTGGAACCTCTGAAGGACTAGCTGAAAATTTTATTGATGATATGGAGGTCCATCTTTCTGAATCTATTGGTGATTTAGGAGAAATCATTGCTGATGAAAGAGATAGGAAAATTCAGGAAAGTAAAGAATCAGAAAAGAAGTTTTTAAACAAAAACAAAGATTAAGAAAGCGACCTAAACATCATCAAACAACAAAGATTCGTTGCTCATATTCCCCACATAAACAAGGGCATCTAATCATTTCAATCTGCAATACGATCGTAGACCTTAAAGTCGTCCCAATTAAAATTACTACCAGCAATGAGGACAAATTTCAATTGATCTTACCGATACTATTTTGATACAACCAATCAAGGAGTATTTTCCTAAAGCCTTAAAAACGTAATAGTAACGGGTATTCGGATTGAGCATTAATCCCTCTGATTTTATGGTATAATATTTGTCATAATATGTTGTACTTGCACCACTTACAACTACATCAGAAAAAGTAGGGGCTGTGCCACCATCTATTCTACGTCTAAAGGTGGTTGAAAAGTAAAATAAGAGGATAAACTTAGCAGATGGACAAGAGATACACGATTGCAATTATTGTTGCTACCGCTACAATAGTATTCAATCAAATTTTTATTCAATACTTTCTCAGGGAAAAGAAATACGACGCTAAGACCATTAACTTAGCAGGGAAACAGCGTATGCTGAGTCAAAAGATAAATCTTGAATTTTATAAAGTCCAAAAAGAAAACCAAACCTCCGATCCACTCCGCTCTCTTTTTAAGGGATGGAAAAACACCCATCAAAATTTATTAAACAGTACCGGAGAAACAGAATTAAGTCCCATTACCCATCCAAAGGCTTTGACCTTAATGGCCAATTTATCTTCGCGGATAAGTTTTATGGAAGAACAAATGAATCAAATCTTGTCTAAGCAAGTGGTAGATTTAGCTAAGATCAATTCTAATCAAGATGCGTTTTTAGTAGAGATGAACGAAGTGGTTAGCCTATTGGAAAAGTCTTCTTCTGATAAGTTGAAATTCATCATCATTATAGAAATAGTATTGATGATTATCTCCATTTTGATCATCATCTTAGAGGTGGTTTTTATATTCAAACCCAATCACCAAAAATTAGTACGATCCTTAGCAGAATCGAAAAAATCCAAAGAATCACTCAAAACCAATCTCATCGAATTGGAACGAAAGAATCAAGAGTTGGAACAATTTGCCTATGTCGCTTCTCATGATTTGCAAGAACCTTTACGGACAATAGTTGGATTCACTCAATTGCTCCATAGAAAATATAAAAAACAACTTGGAGAGGAGGGAAAGGAAGAAATGAATCTTATTATCAATGCAACAAGTAGGATGAAATCTTTGATTACGGGACTGTTGGCCTACACCAAAATAGGTAAGGCAAGAGCCGTCAAAGCTATCGATTGTAATAGTCTAATTCATACCGTCAAAGAAGATTTAAGTTTAATCCTCGCAGAAAAAAATGCCAAATTAAACATTGGCAATCTACCAAAAATCAATGCTTACGAAACGGAGGTACGACAGTTGTTCCAAAATCTAATTACCAATGCCTTGAAATTTCAAAAAGCAGAAAATCAACCAAGAATTAAGATTTCTGGAAAAGAACTGAATGGCAAACATCAATTTTCGATTCAAGATAATGGCATTGGTATTGCGGAAGAATATCAGGAACAGATCTTTTCAATTTTTAAAAGACTACACACCATCGACAAATACGAAGGCACCGGAATTGGCCTTGCTCAGTGCAAAAAAATCGTCGAACTCCACGATGGACAAATCTGGGTTGAGTCTAAAGAAAATGAAGGAAGTACTTTTTATTTTACGATCTCTTATTCGCTTTCTTAGCTAAAAATTTATTCTACTTAGCTTTCAAAGAAGTAAGCGGTTATACATACCTGTCTTTTGCTATCCAATTGATTCGCCTTTTTCAAAAAAAACTCAATATTTTTCCCTCCAAGATGGGCAGCAATCTAATAGCCACCTAAAACGCCCACGCTCCTACTCTCTCACCGTTCCACTAAACACACTGATCTTCCCACTCAAAGGATTTCCAGAGCTCCGCCGATAAGACACCACCTGTCCCACATGCCAAAGCGCATCAGCCATAGGTCCATTCAAGACATTCCAAAAAGGAAATTCCGTGCGTTGCTCTTTTCTTTGAAAAACGATATTGAAATCTTCCATTTGCGACACCTCGCTCCCCCGTAGTAAATCACTCGCCTCTTTCAGGGTATTTAGGGTTTCCGCTCTTATTTGTTCGAAAGTCAACTCCTCATCGTCCTTCGCGGCACCTCGGATATTGGGCTCTTGTTTGATCGCCTTGAGGATCATCTGAGACAGTCCGTGAATGTGGTCAATGGTTTGGGTAGTTGTACGCGCCTCTTCGCTGGGTCGGTATTGCAAATCTTCTGCGCGGAGTCCTTCGGTGGCCCAGTAATAGCGAAAACCTAATCCATCAATGGTACGGGCAGCGACGGTACAGGCATTAAAAGTTGCTGGAGCTTCTGGGATTTCGTAATAAGGTAAACTAGGCATGGTATCGGTTTGAGCGGATAAGATTTGGAGGCTGAATAGCAATAAGAATAAGGTTAATTTCATGGCATTTTATTGGTGCGTACTTAAATTTAATTTAGATTTTGACTAGCTGCTACACGAAGAACGGGTTTTAATTCAACACTTCAATCAAAAAAATAGCTCCTTGTTTTAGATTTTGTAATTTTGTCCGACAATTTACCAAGTCGCAACTCGTTTAGAATACAAAACCGTTGAAACCTATTTTGTTTGACCGAATTTTAGGTGAAGCCAAAGTCTCATAAATATCGCACCGCATAATGTCTAAATCCCTTCTGTTCTTCCTAGTCCTTTTTGCTCAATCCATTATCGCCCAAGAACAAACTTTTTCGAAAGGCCAACTTGCAGAAGATTTGACTTTCTTAAAAGAACAATTACTTAAAAAGCATCCCAATCTATATACCTATTCCTCCCCTGCTACCTTCGATCAATTTTTTCAAACTTGTAGTCAAGAACTCCCCGAACAGGCGACCGAATTGGCCTTTCACCAAATGATCAGCTCCGTTTCCAAAGTGATTAAGGACGGCCATACTTTGATTTTCCCCAGCGAAGAGGCGATCAACTTTCATAATGAGCAATCGCTCTTTTTCCCCTTTCATATTTATTGGGACGGAAGCACTTTATATACTTTACAAAATCATAGCGAAGACGAGGAGATACCAGATGGAAGTCAAATCTTAAGCATCAATGGAGTTTCTAGCCAAACATTGATGACCCAAATAATGGATCGAATGATGCACGATGGCCACAATAGTACTTATCCTACTTGGGTGATCAATAATTGGTTTAGGGAATATTATAGTTTCTTTTTTGGACATCCCACTTCTTACCAAATTACTTTTAAATATCCGGGAGGAAGTCTTTGGAAAAAAACAATAGCGGGGCTAAATCGTAAAACCATCGCCAAAAAAAAAGCCAGTCTTTACCCCAATTTGGTCAAGGCCAATAATGCGGCTAAAACCCCAGGAAAAGGCATTACTTTAGAAATGCTTGCGGAGCAGCAAACGGCCATTTTGACCATCAAAGATTTTCACAATCAAACTTTAAAGAAAGTTTACCAGCAGGCTTTTAAGAAAACCATCCAACAGTATTTTTCAACCCTCAAAGCCAATAATATTCAAACTCTGATCCTCGACCTTCGCAATAACCAAGGCGGAGCGATCAAAAATGGAAAACTACTTTTGTCTTATCTGATGCAAGAGGAATTCCAGATGGTGGAAGGCTATCAAAAAGTAACCGCTAAGAAAAACAGCCAATCCGAGGATCGTTTAAAAAAATCCGGTGGCCCAATGGCAGGTACATATGCGCCACACGCAGATGCTTTTTCTGGCCAACTATATGTCTTAATCAATGGCGGAAGTTTTTCCAACTCTGGTATCGTAAGTAGCGTCCTAAAAAAACAAAACCGAGCTATTTTTATTGGCGAGGAGACTGGCGGCAGCAAAAACATTCTTGCAGGAAATATCAAAAATATTAAGCTCCCCAATACTCAAATCCAAGTGCAGATTCCAACCTTGCAATTTATACTCAATAGCCAAGACAAAAAAGAAAGCTATAGCGGAATAATCCCCGACCACCTCCTCCAACCCGGAATCCTAAATTTAATGGATCGCAAAGATGTGGTTTTAGAATTTACCTTAAAATTGATCCAAGAATAAGTCCATTTTCTGCTTAACCCAAAACTAGGAATCAAAACCAACCAAACTATGAATCTTCCTTCTGTAATTTATTTCCTCCCCTTTCTATTCCTTCTATTCTTTGGCTGCCAAGAAAGTGAAAAAGTTAATTTACCAAAAGAAAATAAAAGTCAAGTCCTCCCTCCCAAATCCACTCAATCGAAGTTTTCCTTAGTCGAAGTGGATCCTTACTTTAGGGAAACCGATGCCATCCAATCCAATTATGGCCCCAAGTCGATCACTCGAAACATCATCCAAGATCGCCAAGGAGATTTTTGGATGGCTACTTGGGAAGGCATCATTCATTATGATGGAAAAATCTTTACCAATATCACCAATAAAGAAAAACTGAGACGCTATCATACCTTTTCTGCCATGGCTGACAAAGCTGGAAACCTTTGGTTTGGAAGTATTGGAGCTGGCGTATATCGCTACGATCCTTCTGCGGAAAAGACCGATAAAATAGCCTTTATAAATTTTACAGTAGGAAATGGATTAGCAGGAAATAGTGTTACTTGTATCTTTCAAGACAAGTCAGAAAACATTTGGTTTGGTACGCAAACTGGCCTAAGCCGATATGATGGAAAAACCTTTCAAAACTTCACCACCAAAGATGGATTAAGCGGCAATGATGTCAATTCGATTATCGAAGATAGTCGTGGAAAAATATGGTTTGCGACCAGAACGGAAACCGGTTTTTATGGCGATGTTCCCGGACAGGTGGGCAAGAAAGCTTTTAGTACTTTTAAGAAAGAAGATGGTTCTCCCTTTACTAATGTTCGGAGCCTAATTGAAGATAAAAAAGGAAATATTTGGCTAGGTGGTAGCGATGGACTTTGGTGTTATAATCCATCAGCAAAAGAGGCGGGTCAAAAAGCATTTAAACAATTCACCGATGCATTTGTTGGCTATATTTTCGAAGACCGTCAGGGAAATATCTGGGTCAGTGCGAGTCGAAATCATGATCGCCAAATGACTTTGTTTCGCTATGACAGCGCAAATGAAGCGTTGGGAGAAAAATCTCTTTTTGACATTGAAGCTCAAAGTACGGAAATCATCGTGGGGAAGGGACAAATTTTTGGAATGCTAGAGGATCAGGATGGAGCTATTTGGTTTGGTACAGAGCGGGGAATTTGTCGCTATGATGGAGCCTCTTTCAATTATTTTAGCGCAGAAAAAAAGGAGTAAATAAACTTATGAAAAAAAGCGAGTTACCCACTAAGATCTGTTTGGTTTGCAATAGACCTTTCACTTGGCGTAAGAAATGGAAAAAAGATTGGGAAGCTGTAAAATATTGCAGCGAACGCTGTAGAAGAAATAAAAAAAATGAGCAAAACGGTTAATCTAATATTTCCACATCAACTCTTTGCGGAAAGTCCTTTATTAGAAAATGGAGCAGAGGTTTACTTGATTGAAGAATACCTTTTCTTCCAAGAATTTCATTTCCACAAACAAAAAATCGCTTTCCACCGTGCTTCTATGAAATGCTATCAAGCCTATTTAGAGGAGAAAGGGATTAAGGTAAAATACATCGCATCAGGCCATCAACTATCAGACATTCGACTTTTTACTGCCGAAATAAAAAAAGAAAAAATCAGTGCGCTCCAGATCATTGATCCAGTCGATAATTGGTTGGAAAAAAGGATTAGAAAGATGGGAACAAACATTGAAATCCATTTTTTTGACAGTCCTCTTTTTCTAAACACCAAGGAAGATTTATCGACTTTCTTTAGAGTGGATAAAAAATCTTTTTTCCAAACTACTTTTTATAAGCAACAACGAAAAAAGCTTGGCATTTTACTAGACGCGGAACAACAACCTATCGGTGGCAAGTGGACTTACGACACAGAAAACCGAAAAAAATACCCCAAATCCAAAACGCCTCCCAATATCTATTTCCCCAAGCCTTCGGCTTACTGGACGGAAGCGGTAGCTTACACTAAAAAACACTTCCCCAATAATCCCGGCGAAATTTCAGCAGATCCTATTTACCCGATTAGTCATCAAGAAGCGGAAGAATGGTTGAAGCAATTTTTAGAATTTCGCTTCTTTGATTTTGGTACTTATGAAGATGCGATTGTCCAACAACAATCTTTCTTAAATCATAGTATTCTCTCTCCCTTGATGAATGTGGGTTTGATCCTCCCTACTCCTATCCTAGCACAAACACTTGCTTTTGCAGAAAAGGAAAATATCCCGATCAATTCGACCGAAGGTTTTGTCAGACAGATCATCGGCTGGAGAGAATTTATACGAGGTATGTATGAATGCAAAGGAAGCTATTCTAGAACCAAAAACTTTTGGAACTTCGACAGAAAGATACCCGCTAGCTTTTATGATGGTAGCACCGGAATTGCCCCGATTGACGACACCATAAAACGCCTCTTGAAAACGGGCTATTGCCACCACATCGAAAGGTTAATGGTGCTTGGAAATTTTATGCTCTTGTGTGAGTTTGATCCGGATGAAGTGTATCGCTGGTTTATGGAATTATTTATTGATGCTTATGACTGGGTCATGGTGCCCAATGTCTATGGAATGAGTCAGTTTTCTGATGGTGGTACTTTTGCCACCAAACCCTATGTAGGTGGCTCCAATTATATTCGAAAAATGAGTAATTATCCGAGAGGAGATTGGGAAAAAACCTGGGATGGCTTATTCTGGCGTTTTATTGATAAGCACCAAGATTTCTTTAAAACCAATCCAAGAACATCTATGCTTTTTTATTCGTATAATCGAATGTCGGAAGACAAAAGGGCACTTCACCTTAAGCATGCGGAAGCATTTATTGGGCAGCTCTAAGCCCTTCCGAAAGATCAATGGCATTATTAAATACTACAACCTGATTTAAGAATCATAAAATATTTCTAGTCTTAGTCTTAGTCTTCCTACAAAAAAAGCCTTTCCGAAATTTCGGAAAGGCTTTTCTTATCATTCGCTTCGCTTGGTCTAGCTAAGCTCTTTTTGTACCAAGTAATAAAAAGCAGCTCTGTTTTTAAACTTGATGCCTTTCATTTTCGCGGCTACGGCACTCACTGCAGCTGCTCCTTTCTCTTTGTCATTGATTTCCAATTTTTTGACCACAAAGTTTTTCCGAACCGTTTCCAATTCTTTAGGATCACCTCCCGATACCAAAAGGGCATCCTTATTGTCTACGATCAATCTCAATCGACCGATTAGGACATCCAATAATTCATGGTCGATGTCTGTAACGCCACACTGACCCAATTGATCAGCAGCAGTTGCTTTTAACTTGGCTAATTTTTCAGCTAATTCACTCATGATACATTTGGTTTAAAGTTGAAATTATTTCAATACAACTTTGGTAAATAAATGGGGATTGAAAAAAGGAATACTTATTCTCTATGCCCCAAAATTATCAAAACCAAGAGAAACCAAGAAAAAATTCAGCAGTTTTATTTATAAATATATTCAAAAGTAAATGACTCTAAAATCAAAGTCTTTATTTCCTGACAATCCTATACGTCTCCCGACCATTCGTACCTTCTATCGACAATAGATAAATTCCTCCGGCTACATTCGATAAATCTATCAATACCTGCTGAACGGTAGCCTCCTCCCTATTTTCTTGCAAAGACTGAGATAGTATTATTTTTCCATAAACATCAAAAACGGTGTATCCAAGAGCCTTGTTATAAGTCAACCAAAATTGACCATCATTCGGATTTGGAAAAATGGATATAGAAGAATGGAACAGTTCCTTCGTCGCACTTAGAAAATCTACCCGCGCATCGAGGGAAGTGATGCATCCAGTCGCATCGACCACTGTGACGCTATACTCTCCGACCGACAGATTTTCTAAATCTTCAGTCGTCGCTC
>CAYQRA010000074.1:10352-14314 GCA_964419315.1 uncultured Saprospiraceae bacterium
CCGGTGTTCCAAGTGTAAGTATATGGAGGTGTTCCACCCGTCACCGTCAAATCGATACTGCCGTTTTCGTTGGTATCAATCTCCGGTTCCGTTTTCAAGAAAGCATTGAGGCAAGAAGCCATACTCCAAATCTCTGTTCCTTGGATGCCATTATTAGCAGCAAAATATAATTTGTCATTGAAAAGAGTCATATAGGAAGGATTTCCTTCAGAGGGGCCTTCCCAAATATCCGCGATGATTTGTGCTTTTTCTGTAGCCGCATCATATTCGTAAAATTCTCGTCCAAATTCTTCGGTCGTTGCGGAGAAATATAATTTGTCATTAAAGACAATCATATCTCTGGGATGACTATGCCCCGATCCTGCAAAAATATCAGCAGCCAAACCAAAGGTATCTTGAACAGGATCAAAACGAAACAATTCGGTGCCCTTTCCAATCTGGTTTTCTCCAAAATAGATCAAGCCTTGATAGAGCGTAGGAAAATCAAAATCTACGGCTCCAGTTCCAAAAGAATGTATTTTAATTACTCCGGTCACTGGATCATAGGATCGAATTTGCTGAGAGTTCGCTTCATCATAAGCTTGGAAATATAATTTTCCTTCATGTGGAAATAACCAGCGAATACTGGAACCAGCTTCTCCGGGGTTGAGATCTTCGATCAAGACCAGCGAATTAGTCACCAAGTCTATCCGATACAATTCGCGCCCATAAGTCCCCTTATCATCATAGATGCAATACAGATTCCCAGCAAACTCAAAAAGGTCTAATAATTCTTCTTCCAAAATTTTTTCTACCAATCCAGTAGCAGGATCATAGGCCAACAAATCTTCATTGCTTTGCTCTACATCTGCACTAAAATAAAGTCGACCTTCGAAGGGCACCAAAAACGCGGGGTTACTTCCGTTGGGTCCGGCTTGCAAATCAGCCACCATCACCATTTCATTATTGGTTTCATCATAATACCCCAACTCTTGGCCGAAGTCTGGAAATCTTATAGACAAGAAGATTTTATCCTCAAAGGTTTGAAAATACCTCGGATTACTTTTATTCACGCCCGGAATCTGATCCAACAAAATAGAAGTCGTTCCATTGCTTGGATCGTAGACCCAAACCTCATCTCCCGTATTTTCCTCAAAAGCATTGAAGTATAATTTCCCCTTAAAAGGATAAAAGTTATCTGGGTCAGAACTGGCTGTAGTAATATTGATGTCTTTAATCAAATTCGCTTCTTGGCTTTGCAAATCATATTTATAAAACTCCTGATCTACTGCTTCTTCAAAAGCACCAAAATAAACAATACCATCCACGACCAAAGGAGTATAGATATTACTGGTAGCCATTCCCATATTCATATCTAAAACCAGTTCTACCATTCCGGTCAGTGGATCTAAAGCAAACAACTCCCGACCGACCGTCTCTCCTTCTGCCGAAAAATAAATCAAGCCATTATCAACATTCCCCAACTCTGGAAAGGAACCTTCCGCAGGGTTTAAAGAAGGCACCATTTCTATCAGGTCTGTATTTCCATCATAGATATAAAGCTCTCGTTTTCCTGATTTTTTTCCATTAAAAATTAGGCGATCTTCCACTACCATCATCATCACGGGTTGGTTATCTTGCTGCCCGGTACTTACATCCTGAACCATCCGAGAAACCTGAGTCGCAGGATCATATTCCCATAACTCTTGTCCGAAATTCTGGTCATCTTCTGCTCCAAAGTATAATTTATTTTGATAAGCGGTCAGGCCAGAAATACCAGAACCTGCTGCGCCTGGATTAATATCGCTAACTCGCGTTGGTATTTGTGTAGTGGGGTCAAAAGTCCAAAGTTCTTGTCCATTGATTTGATCATTGCCTGTAAAGTAAAAGACGCCATCCATCAAGAAGAGGTCTCCAACAGAATCATCATTGACATTCGGATTTAAATCCAAAACCAATTCAACATCACCAGTCGTTGGATCAAAACGGTACATCTTACTATTATTTCCAGCAGACAAAGCTGTAAAATAAATCACCCCTTGATGGGCCATAAAATTCCCTGGCCAAGTAAAACTGAGACCACCGGTAATTCGTTCTACCGACCCTGTACTGGTATCATAGGTATACAATTTTCGGCCTCCGGATCCGAAAGCAGAAAAGTAAATAATGCCCTCATGAATGTAAATACTCACGGGAGAAGATCCATCTGAATTGGGATTAATATCGGTCACTCTCGAGGTTTCGCCACTTCCGATATCGTGTTTCCACAATTCGGATCCATAAGCGCCATCATCGGCTACAAAGTAGAGGACATTATCCCACTCAAAAAAGCCATAGGCTTCCGAACCAGAAGGCTTGGTATTGATATCATGTTCTAATGCAAGTTGGGCGGAAAGAGACAAGGAAAAACAAAATAAGCAGATAGCAAGGACAGCTCTTTGTATAGTCATTTTAAGATTTTTTGGTGTCCTACAAAGGTAAATCAGAAAAGCAAGGGACTGCTCACCCATAGGGGTGATTTTCTGGTGAAAGCTGGCTGATTTATAAAATATTGCGGAGTGGAAACTTATTCCAAAAAATAGATGTTAGCTTTTTATCCAACAATCAAACCAGATTTATGCTAGCTGTCCGAGTATTACAAAAAGAAGATATTCCTTATCTCAGTCGCTATTGGTTACAGAATGAGCCTAGCTTTATGGTGGGTATGGGCGTCGATTTAGACCAACTACCTGCAGAAGAAGATTTTCGAAAAATGCTTCTTGAACAGATCAAACTTCCCATTCGCGAAAAGCGATCTTATGCCATCATTTGGGAATTAGATGGACAGCCAATCGGCCATTGTAATGTCAATCAAATCATTTTTGGAAAAAGTGCATTTATGCATTTGCACCTTTGGAATAGTGGTCATCGACAAAAAGGAATGGGGCTTCAATTGCTAAAAATGACGATCCCTCATTTCTTTAAAGACCTCCAACTCCAAGAATTATTTTGTGAACCTTATGCAGAGAATCCTGCGCCGAATAAGGCGGTAGAGAAATTGGGTTTTACCTTTGTAAAGCGGCATATTTGTGTGCCGGGGAGTTTGAATTTTGAGCAAGAGGTGAATCGGTGGCGCTTGGGGCTTGGGGCTTGGGGAGCTGGAGGATTAAGGGTAGCCATACAAAACTAGAAAGAATCAGAAAATTAAAATATTAATCAATAATGGAATCACCAAAGAAATTTGAACTAACCTTAGTAGATCCGCAAAAGGATCTTTGCGAAGAATGGAGCAAGAGTTTTTCCGCTTACCCTGAGGTTAAGGTCTTTAATGGATATTTTCAAAATATCAAAGAATTTGATTGCTTGGTAAGTCCCGCCAATTCCTTTGGACTGATGGATGGCGGAGTTGATTTAGCCATTCGAAATTATTTTGGTATGAATCTGCAGTACGCGGTACAAAAAAGAATCCAGAAAGAATTTTATGGAGAACAGCCAGTAGGAACATCCATAATTGTAGCTACAGAGGATGAAAATCGTCCTTTCTTAGCGCACACTCCTACCATGCGAGTTCCGGTGGATATATCCGAGACGGACAATGTCTATAATGCCTTTTTTGCAATGCTCAGGGCTGTAGCGAATTTTAATAAAAAAAATAAAACTCCCATCAAAAAGGTAGTCTGCCCAGGATTAGGAACCGCGACCGGAAGAATGGATTTAGGCGAAGCGGCGCGACAAATGAAAGTAGCTTATAAAAATTTCATGCACCCTACAAGCAATATGAATTGGAAAAATCTACAGGAAAGAAATAGTGAAATCGTTGGACTCGGGAATGAGAAAAAACATTTTTAGTTGGCCTGCTTTCCAGGTATTTCTATATCCCTATTGATACCCCACAAGTCAATAAGCATAAAAGGCTATAATTTCATTAAGTTTAATTAGAACTTTTCCATACAAAACAAATGGTTCGTTAGGACTTACAAGTCGTAGACGGATCAACGTTGAGG
>CAYQRA010000075.1:0-14279 GCA_964419315.1 uncultured Saprospiraceae bacterium
TCCAATACTTTTCCCAAAAAGAAAAGTTCGCGAGTCATATTGCCATAAAGCAATTCTCCATCGCGGAGTACCGCGTCTACCGCCGCTTCGTATTGTTCCAAATCAAGGCGAACAAAGTTTCCAAAGAAAACAATATTCTTCTTGGCTTCTTCAAACGTGATGGCTTCCTCACTCGGAGTCGTGACTTTTGGACGAATAGATAATACGGCACAAATCAAAGACGCCAAACCCGTCACCAAAAAAATAACGATGGGTAAAAGCACCATTGGATTGGTGTCTGGAATATTGCGATAACTGAGAATAGAAACCACTACAGAAATCAGGATCGCATTGACACTGATCATAATGTTGGCTTTATTGTCAGCAATGGCACTTAGGTTGATGTGATTGCGATAGTTGGTACGGAAAAAAGTTTGCGTGGCAGAAGTTGGCATTTTCTTTTCAATACCCTGAAATCTTTTGGTTTGCCCTTCCTTATCATCAATGAGTTGATTGGGGAGGAGTTTGCTTTTTTCCGCTTTGTTTTTTTGCACCAATAAGTTTTGCGCTGCAGTAGGACCAAAAGCTTTCTTTGCATAAGGTGTAAAAAAGCGCAAGCTCAATTGATTTTGCAATTGCACCTGATTCCATTCATAATTACTCAGCCGACGACCAGAAACCAATTCCCATTCGAGGCGAAGCAAAGGACTCGTTTCAAAATAATTAAGTGCATACTTTTGGGTCATGATGGCGTCTGCCAAAATTTGTTCTTCCAAGGTTTCAGGGATACCATCGGAAGCAGTCGTTTCGAGGGTGTTGAGTACCAAGTCCTTTAAGCGATCGGGATATTGTTGTGCGGAGAGAAAGCCATGTGCAAGATCTCGGCTTTTAGGCGTAGGATGATCGTAGTCAAATAGAAAACCAGTATTGTGAAACCAAGCAGCCAATAGGGCGACTTCTTTCATCTCTTGATTGAGCTTCATCGCTTGTGCAATCGTATTTACTCGATCGACAATATCGGCAGTATGCTGGTAATTATGATAAACCAGTTTGGTTTCTGCATGACTGTTGAATAAACTCAAAACATAATTTTGAGCATCGGAGAGTAGGTCTCGCCGTGAACCCGGTACAGGACTTCCTGCCTTTCTGATGAATTTATTCGATTCGTTCAAAATACGCTGTTTGGTTTCTCTTTGAAAATCGGTCAAAGAATAGCTGCTAGGAGAGTATTTAACAAAGAGCTGTTCAATTTAAAGCTTTAACTTTTAACAACTTCTAAAACACTAGCTTAAGCCATTTCCGACTACAAAGTAAGATTAAACTAGGGAAAATAGCAAATATTCTATTTGTTGATGTATAAGTGCCTGTTTTAGGGAATGGCTATGGTATGGTATTTTTTGACAAAATCAACCACTTTTAGCAATGCTACTTCCTCCAATTGGCAGAGGAGCATAGGCTTTGCTCTTGCATCAATTTCATATAAAATATAAGTATTGATTTCATTGCTCGTCAAAGCCTTGGCTAGGCATTGAAATTCTGGAAATGCGTTTTGATCTACTTCAGGCTTTTCAAAAGCAATCAAGGCATTCAACAAACATTCTTTTTGTTCAATGATCGCTGAGTGTTCTGTGGAGATTTTAGCCATTTTAGACGCATATTCTGGTTCATTTTCCCAAACCGCTTTACAGGCGCCATAAGCCCGCCAAGGCGATTCTCGATAGGCGACCAATACCTTACCCGTTTTATCAGAGCTTACTTCATATTTTGGATCAAAGCTCCAGACTAGGAATTTTAAATCATTTTCTTCATAAATCTGCTGCAAGCGCAAAAGAATACTCGGACTATTTCTGTTGAGGAGGTGCGCTAAAGTAATGTGTTTGATGGCCAAATCTTTCTGCTTCGATTGCTGATGTATTTCAGCCAATAAAAGGTGTAAACCAAAATCAGCTTGATGGCTTTCTAAAAGGGGAACCAATGCTTCTCCCGCCGCTAGACTTTTGCCCATTTTTAAATAACTTCTACACAATTGCTTGTACAAATGAGGAGATATAAAGTCTGAATTGGCTTTAATGGCTTGCCTATAATTAGAAGCAGCTTTGCCCCATTGCTCTTTGTTAAAAGATTTAACAGCCTTATTTTGATACTTTTGCTCCTTTACTTGCGTCTCACTATTGGAAGCAGGCGATTGCAATTCGCCAGTCTTAGTGTTTTTTTGCCAACCTTCTTCGATTTGAGGATAAACAATAGCCGATTTAGTTTGAAACAAGCTGTCTTCTTCATATTGAATGCTTGACTTTTTCATCAAGGCAAACAACTCTGTAGGGGTATGCAATTGCTGCGCAAAGCTGGGAACCAGACAGCAAAAACCAAGAAAGACTAAAGTATATTGGGTGAAAAAGCTCAAATAACTATGGTATATTTGCAAATATAGCTATATTATTTCTCCACTTCCCTAATATTAGGTGCCGTACTTGTCAAAAAAATAAGGAGCACCTTCGTACTAAAACTTAACTAAATAACAGTGGCTTGCTTAGGCAAGCTGAAAATACTTTTTTTATAATTTAAATTTTTTTCAAATGGATAATTTTATGGACCTTCTTCAAGGTCAACTATCTGAAGGCATGTTGGATCAATTGAGCAACTCTATTGGAGCAGACAAGCAACAAACCAAGGCTGCAACAGACGGCATCCTTTCTACAATTTTAAGCGGTTTGGCTAAAAACGCTTCGACTCCTGATGGTGCAAGTGCTCTTGCTAATGCCCTAGATAAAGACCATGATGGTAGTATCCTCGATGATATAATGGGATATGTAGGTGGCGCTAAGCAAGCAGCCAATCCAAGAATGGTAAATGGAGCAGGTATTCTTAAGCATATCCTCGGAGGAAAACAAGGAGGCGCGATAGATATGATCTCTCAAATGAGTGGCTTGGGTGGAGACAAAACGGGCAACTTGATGGCGATGCTAGCGCCAATGATCTTAGGAGCTTTGGGTAAGCAAAAACGTGCGAATAACATGGACCAATCTGGTATCTCTGACTTCCTAACCAAATCTGTACAATCGGCTACTAACCAACGCCAAGAAATGGGAATCATTGGAAAATTCCTTGATCAAGATGGTGACGGTAGTGTAATGGATGATTTAGCGGGTATGGGGTTGAAAATGTTTGGTAAGTTCTTGAAAAAGTAAATTCACTCTAGGAAACTAGTAGACCAAAAATACTAAACGGTGTGTTGAAAAATCAACGCATCGTTTTTTTTATGCTACCTTGTAGATATGAATCCAGAATATCAACTTCGCCTCATTCAAAAAAAAGATAATCCGCAAATGGCTAATGTCATTCGTAAGGTGATGGAAGAATTTGGAGCAGTAGGAGAGGGCTATTCGATCAATGACCCAGAAGTCGATCAAATGTTTGAAGCTTATGATCAAGTTAATGCTCGTTATTATGTGATTGCAGATGGGGAGCGAATACTTGGCGGTGGAGGAATCGCTGCTTTGCAAGGAGCAAGTACTAGTGTTTGCGAATTGAAAAAGATGTATTTCTTTCCAGAGTTACGAGGATTGGGCTTTGGTAAAAAAATGATGTTTCAATGCTTGGAAGATGCTAAAGCATTAGGCTACCAACAGTGTTATCTAGAAACCGTAGAGCGTATGGAAGGAGCGAATATTTTGTATCAAAAATTGGGTTTCAAAAAATTAGATCATGCAATGGGAAGCACAGGACATTCTGCTTGTGAAAGTTGGTATGTTATTGATTTGAATAAGGAGAACGAAAAGGATGGATAATGGAACCGTATTGCTTGGAGGGATTGTTGTTTGCTTTTTAATCAGCATGGCAGTTTTGATCATTGATCAACGCGCCAAGGCACAAATCACTGCTGAAGGAAAGTATGAATTGAAATTAGGATATAGTGCTTACTTAGGACTTGGACTACAATTTTTAGGATTGCTGATCATGATCCTTAGCGCACTTGATGCCTTTTACCAACAGGAAGACTTGGTGATGTTGTTTCTGTTTTTTATAGCCATTATTTTATTTGCGATGGTCTATCTTATTTTAGAAATTCGCAATCATAAAGTATATTACGAGGAAGAAGAAATTTCAAAAACAAATGTCTTTAAAGCTAAAAAGGTAATAGCATTCAAAGATTTATCGGCAGTAAAATATGATCTGTTTGGTTGGGGGAGAAATTTAGTGCTGGAAGATATAGACGGAAATAAACTCAAAGTCCATTGGTATTTAAATGGCTTTAGTAGTTTACTTGAATTTTTAAAGAAAAAAAACTTGCTTTAACGATCCCTAGGTTTGATGTTTTTCGCTTCTGCTAAAAGGATTTTAAATTTTTTCATATCCACTGGCTTATAAACAGGCTTAGGACTTGGTGGATGTTTTTCTAGATATTTTTTAGGTCGAATCGGTCGTTTCTCAAAACCACCACCACAGTTGGGACATACATTTTGTAAAACTTCCTCCACACAATTCACACAAAAGGTACATTCAAAAGCACAAATCCGCGCTTCCGCGCTCTCCACAGGTAGTTCCTTATTACAGTGTTCACAATTCGGTCTGAGTTCCAACATGTTGATAGGTTTACAAGGAAGGTTTCGGTTTTTCCATGATTTTTTCCGCACGATCAGTTAGCCTAAAACCAAATTGTTCATACAGTCGATGCGCATCCTTGGTGACCAAAGACCATTTGACCTTTTGTAAATCAGGATGTTCCATCACCTTTTCCATCAACCACTTTCCAAGTCCTAATCCACGGTATTCTTCCAAAACAAAAACATCAGCCAAATAAGCAAAAGTACCGTAGTCTGTCACCACTCTGGCCAAACCTACTTGTTGGCCTTTCTGGTAGATTCCAAAGTTCAAGCAATTGTCTAATGATCGTTGAATGTCTTCCTTGGATCGGCCATTGGCCCAATAAGAGTTTTGTAAAAAAGAAGCAATAATATCGAGGTTTAGAAAATCTTTATGCGTACTGATTTGAAAATTTTGATCTCCAATTTTTCGTTCAGAAAGCACTTGCTGATCTTGTGGAAAAGCGCCACCCTCTGGCCCATAAAAAATGACCCAAGTCGAAAAGTCTTCCGAAAAATTTTCAAAACGATGATCAACTCCTGCGGGTACAAAGAGTACATCGCCCACTGCAAAATCCTGCCGTTTTCCATCACAATAAAATTGTCCAGAACCACTGATGATGACATAAAGTTCATCTTGTCGATGCGGTTGTTGAGGGTCAATACCTTTTGGAGCATAATACTCTACGGATAAGTCTCCCCGTTTTTTGAGAACCACGTATCGCTGCGCTTCCTCTTGCGCCAAAGCTTCGCTTGCCTGAGCGACACTGATCTGCCAATTGTCGCTTCGCTCCAATTCCTCCAGCGATCCAAAAATCTGCTTCAGATGATGTTCCAGATGGTCGACATAGTCATTGATCAAAAAAGCAAGATCTGTATCCGAATTATAAGGTGCTGGAAGATGAATTTCTTTTTTTAAATCCATTTCTCCCAATCGTTGGCAAACTTCCACAATCTGCTGATTCATGTTTTTCCAAAGTTGCGTAATGTGAGAAGCAGGCAAATCCTGATACCCATTATTCCGCACCGATTCCGCTTGCTGATAAAACTGGACGTTATAAGGCCCTGTTGTATCTTTTGCAATCGCCATGCGTCTCCAATTATGTAAAGCAGAGTCGATGAGGTGTCCCAGAATTTCTTTTTTCGACCACTTCTCTGGTGCAGGTCTTTGCGATTGCAAGTCCTCTGGAATTTCTTCAAACCTTAAAGGGACAAGAACTAAGTAGTGGCGGAGCCGAGAGATGGCATTTTCGATCATTGGATTTGGATTTATTTTATTTTCATAGTTTAGTTAAGGAAGTACGGTCTGCGGTGTACGATCCGCAATGCACGGTATTCGATTACAGTATTCGATACACAGTATTCGATACACAGTATTCGATACACAGTATTCGATACACAGTATTCGATGCACAGTATTCGATGCACAGTATTCGATGCACAGTATTCGATACACGGTATTCGATGCACGGTATTCGATGCACAGTATTCGATGCACAGTATTCGATACACAGTATTCGATTACTTAATACCTACCACTTACCACTTACCACTTACCACTTACCACTTACCACTTACCACTTACCACTTACCACTTATTACCTAAATACCTAATACCGTTCCCTAAAAATACTCAAATGATGCTGCTCATGGCCCGAGATCATAAAAGCCAAAGCTCGACAAGAAACGGGCTGATCACTTGCGGTACCCATCGCTAGTAAATCATCTTCCGAAAAGTGTTCAAATAACGTGCGGCTGGCTTGTCGAACACTGCGATATTCTGCCAAGATAGAAGCCGGTGTTCTTTGGTCGACTTGATAGAAAGGGACATAACCGTTTTGTTCAAAACCACGCAAAGGGCTCTGGTCGCGGCGTCCAACGCGCAAAGCACGATAAGCAAAAATTCTTTCGGCATCAATGATGTGAATGACCGATTCTTTGATGGTCCATTTATCTGGAGCATATTTATGATCCCATTTTTCGATAGGAAGATTTTCTAAATACTCCGTTAAGTCTTTTTCTCCAATATCTAGGGTCGTTGAAATTTGATCTCCCTTAGCCTGTTGGATATACAAACCATAATAAGGAGCATATTCGTTTTCTTTGGGTCTTTGATTCATGTGAAGGTGTTTTTTACGAAGATAGAAATTTACATTACAATGTACATAAGTAGGAAAACAAGACGAAGTCAATCCTGCCGGACAATTTGGGGCTAAAAAATCAACCTAATTTTTTTGCACTTTCCGCCAATTCAATGCCCTCCGTTAATTCTGGATCGGCCACGGGATCCAGGTACTTCGTTTCCATTGGAATGACTCCCGCCCAAATGGGCAATGCATAATCTGCTGCATCATCTTTGGGAGGACCAGTACGAATCTTTGCAGAACCTTGTTCTATCGTCATTTCCAAGACCGTAGTTGCTTTTAATTCCTTGGCATTGGGCAAACGAGATTCTTCCCAGCGACCTGCGAGAATCTGATCTGAAATGATTTTTAAAGCCGCCTCTTTTTCCTCAGGAGGTACGACGGTCGCTTTGCCAAAAACAACCGCAGAACGATAGTTCATCGAATGATGAAAAGCAGAACGCGCTAAAACGATTCCATCGACCAAGGTAACGGTGACGCAGATTGGAAATCCTGCTCCACCGTGCACCATCATGCGACTAGTGGCAGCGCCATGCAGGTAAATTTTATTATCCTTCCGCCCAAAAGCAGTAGGAATTACAAAGGGTTGATCGTCGACAACAAAGCCAACATGACAGAGAAAATTGGCATCCAAAACAGCATAAACCGTTTCTTGGTCATAATGGCCTCTCTTAGGGACTCGCTTTACTTTGTTGCGTTGGTCTATTGGATATTCTGACATGGCGTTTTTTTAGGATGGATAAAAGGATACAACGATAAAATTTGCGAAAATTAAACTTGATTGTATACTCCAAATGTATTACCTTTCTGGACTACAATTGTACACCACTTTTTAAATTAACAGTAGTCCACTCATGTTGCCTTATAAAACCATGATTTCGATTCAAGAAAATGTAGATCGCCCGATTTACCTACAAATTACCTATGGATTGATCCAACACATTCAATCTGGCGTAATTAAGTCGGCGACTAAAATTCCGGGAACCAGAGTGCTCTCTCAGTTATTGGGCGTTCATAGAAAAACCGTAGTGAGAGCAGTAGAAGAATTGGAGGCTCAAGGTTGGGTAGACATTATCCCTTATCGAGGTGTTTTTGTAGTGAATGATTTGCCGCAGCGTCGTTTTCAAAAATTGAAAGACAAAGAAAAGGCGCCGCAACCTTTAGTTAAAGCCGCTTATGAATTGCCCAAAAGAAAATTCTTGACAGATCCAATTTATAGCAATCATCGCTTGGTTTTTTCTGATGGAACCCCAGATGTTCGCCTAGCACCAGTCCATGAATTGGCCACGGCTTATGCGCGTTATTTACGGGATCCAGATCCTCGAGCGACTTTAAATTATGGCGATGCTCGTGGACCACAACGCTTGCGCGAAATATTGGCCAAAGAATTTAACCGCGATCGCGGTTTGCATTTGACCGCCAATAATATTTTGATTACCAGAGGAAGTCAGATGGCTATTTTTTTGGCGGCACAAGTTTTACTACGAAAAGACGATACGATCATGGTCGGAGAAACCAGTTACTTTTCTGCCAATCTTTGCTTTCGTTCTTTGGGGGCAAAACTTCTGACGATTCCGGTAGATGAAAATGGACTTTGTGTAGAAGAGATTCCCCGATTGATAAAAAAAGGGAAAAAGATCAAGGCGCTTTATTTGACCTCCCACCACCATCATCCCACCACGGTTACTTTGAGTCCAGAGCGTCGTTTGTATTTATTAGATTTGGCTGCTCGGTATGGTTTTGCGATTATTGAAGATGATTATTCTTATGATTTTCATTATGCCAATAGTCCCATTTTGCCTTTAGCGAGTGCTGATCGAAATGGCCATGTCATTTACATTGGTTCTTTTTCTAAATCTACGGCTCCAGCTTTTCGGGTAGGGTATTTCATGGCGCCAGAGGAAGTCATCAATGAGGCGATGCGGCATCGGCGCTTTATAGACCGCCAAGGAGATACGGTTATGGAATTGGCGATTGCTGATTTATTGGAAAATGGTACGATCCAACGTTATCGAAAAAAAGCCATTAAGCAATATCGAAAACGACTTGATTTGTTTTGTGAAAGGATGAAGACGGGCGTATTGGCAGCCGGTACTGATTTTAAAAGACCAGATGGCGGGATGGCGGCTTGGGTGAAATTTGATTCCCGTTTTCCCTTACCCGAATTGTCGAAAAAGGCCGCCCAAAAGGATTTATATTTGTCAAGTGGCTTAAGCTATAATCCCGTAGGACAATCTTTGAATGCCACTCGAATGGGTTTTGCTTCTATGGGGGAGGGAGAATTATTAGAAGGTCTGGATTTGTTGGAAGGGCTTTTGAGTTAATCTTTCTTGTTCTAATCCTTCGTTCTCCGATCTAGGATTCTCAATAAATCTGGCATTCGGTAATCTCCATACATTCCTTTTATTTTTTCCGCAGCTTGCTTTAGCTCTATTCCCACACTAGTGATGTATAATGGATTTTGACTTTCTCCTCTTAAGACGGGCACCACGTTTTTCTTATTGTCTTTGAATGCTTTTTTGGCCACCCCGATAATTGGAATCTTGGCGCCTAATGCTTCGTATAGATACATTCCTAAGCCTGCTCGATCTTGGTCGTCAAGGAAGACGTAGCCATCGACGATGATGAGTTCGATGTCTTCTTTTTTTGTTGTTTCTAAAATGTCTAGGATACAAGGTAGCTCTCGTTTGTAAAATTCTCCAGAGATGTAGGCCTCCACCTCGTGGAGGAGGCGTTCGTTTATTTTGACTGGGGTAGGATCTTCCCAGTTTTCAAATTCGACAGATACAGTCTTTGCAAAATCTGTTCGGTAGTGAACGTCTATGGCTAACTTCATGCTGGTAGAATGATTTACTCTTTCCTTAAAAATACTTCAATGTAAATAGGAGAAGCACTAGTCGGCTCTTCTCGGAGCGTCATGCTTTGGGCATCCTTTTCCGCATTTTTAGTATCGTCTTCAAAGGTAACATCAAAAAGGAATTGATCCTCCATACTTAGCGTAAATTTATTGACTTTGTTGAAACCCGCATTCACTCTTTCTAAGTCGAGCGTCCATGCACTAGTTCCTTCAAACAGACTATCATTGCGGGTAAAAGTATACTCCACGGTTCCTTCCTGAAAATTAAAAGTACCTAAGGCAACAGCGTCCGAAACCGTCTCCGTCGAAACAAAAGAGCTGCCCGTAAATGTTCCATACTGAGAATTGATGGCCGTGACTTCCCAGATTCCATCAAGGGATTTTTCAGCTTGTACTTTATCTTTGCCACAGCCTAAAAATAGTACAGAAAAGAAGAGCGTAATCAAAAGGAAAAAGGTAGAAGAGGTGTTCATGATTTATATTTTTTGACTGGATGTTTTTGAAGGTACGAGAAGCAATTGCTGGATGATCATTTTGGATGGCCAAAAAATCCTGCGATGGCAAGTCGCTACTCCAAGATCAAAATTCGGCCGCTATCCAAAATTTGCGTTTCGTTCAATAAACGGAAAAAATAAATTCCTGCTGCCTGACCATTCGCATTCCAGACAAATTCTTCTTCCCCCGCCCGCAAATCCACCAAAGCCTCCGGCTTCCCCAGAGTATTCAAAATTTGCAAACGCAAATCTCCACGCTCCACTGGAACTTCCCAAGAAAAACGAAAAAGGCCATTCCCCGGATTGGGACTCACTTGAACCGCCACCGAAGAATACTCCTGCAAATCGAAAAGTCCACTGGTCAATGAAGGGTCAAGCTCCGCCAAAAAAATATCATTGAGCCCAGCACCAGCACGCGAGTGATAAGTCATCCGCAAATCTTCCGCAAAATTCCCCGCAAGCGAAATTTTTCCTGCTTCCCCAGCAGCTAGAAAATTACCATCGGCATAAACCGAACTTTTTCCCCCCTCCAACCAAAGTGTATTTCCTTGCAGATCAAATGCGGCCACAAAAGGATTGAAGTGATCTTCGCTGCCATTAAGGGATAAATTATCATAAGTCAGCTTACCAAAATAATGTCCGGCTATAAAAATTTTATCGTTGGCGATCAATAGATCTTTCGCCTCTTCATTACTTTCACCACCCAGCGAGCGTGCAAATCTTGGTGTTCCATTGGGAGCATAACTGAGGAGGTAAAAATTTTCATTAAATCCTTGGGTCTGAATCTCTAGTGTTTCGCTGAGTTTTAGGATTCCAAAGAAAGTGCCAGTGAGATAGGCATTGCCTTGAGCATCGGTAGCAATGGCCTGTGCATAATCTTCATGCACACCACCTGCTTTGCGTCCCCAAAGTTCCTCACCGTCCTTATCATAGGCGGCAATAAAGAGGTCAGGATCGGCAGTATTGGTGCGAATACTATCTCCAGCAAATACCGCCCGCCCCATAAAATCACCAACTACAAAAACTTGATCTCCACTAGCGGCGACTCCTTTGGGACGCACCACCCCGAGGTATCCAGCACTTCGTGCCCATTGGATCTCTCCTTGTGGATTGAGTTTAATTAGAAATAGATTTTGACTGCCGACTGCTTCCAAGGTGGTATCTGGTAGGATAATGCTGTTTTCAAAATAGCCAGTGAGGTAAATATTATTATCCTCATCGGTGGAGATCCCGGTTAATGTTTTTAGCCCTTTTCCCTCAATGCTTTGTCCCCAGACTAAGGAACCATCGGGGGTATATTTGATTAGAAAAATCCCTCGGGAATCTTGGGTAAGCGGAAGCTGAAGACTTCCAAAATTACCTTCAATCCAAAACTGTCCGCCCCAGATAACATTATCGGCGGCATCCACGGTGAGGGCACTCACTTGCTCAAAATTGCTTCCACCGCCAGAGATGGTCCATTCTATTTCTTTGTCGGGATTATATTTACTCAAAAAAACATCATCGAAACCCAAGCTTTGAATGGTTTGGTCACCGATGTCGAGACTTTGGTCAAAAGTGCCGCTGAGATAGACATTTCCTTCTCGGTCACCGACTAGTTCGCCAATGGCTTCTTTGTTTGGACTGCTAATGGTGTGTACGGCTGTCCACTGCTGAGCGAACAAAGAAGTGGGAAAACAGAAAATAAAAAGCCAGTACTTGACAAAGCTTGGTATTTTTTGGGTTCTATGTTGGAAAAAAGAGTTCATTATAGGTTCCTTTCAGATGATGGAGAAAAATCCTTAATTTTGAGCTGTGAAACGTCCATGATTGAATACCCAAAGAAATGACTAATTAATCATGGGAAGTCTGAAGTTGTTTTAAAATGGAGGTTGAGAATTATTGTAAGTGCTTGGTTTTCAAGACGAAGCTCCATTATTTTTTCGTAGCCAAAGCTACGGTGAAAATAATTAGCTGAAGTGTTGGAGATCAATGACTTGCAAAAAAATCATCTATCTATTTTAAAACAACTTCTCTGTCTGGCCTTAAATAAAATAAAATAGACCTATGAAAAAAATAACTACACTTATGATAACGACGATGCTGGCCGCATTGTTGGTTCTAATTGGCATTGCTTGTGGCGGTAATGTGTCAAATGATGTAACAGCTATTTCAGACGAAGTAGCGAATACGAATGGAGCTGCTAGTAATGGAAGCGCTTTATTGAATAAAATGACGACCGCTTTAGAGGAAGATCCTATGAATGATGCTTTGTACTTTTCCCGAGCGGAACTCTATTATGAAAAAGAAATGTTTGATGAAGCGATTCGAGATATCTCTCAAGCCGTTACGATAGATTCTACGAATGTGAATTATATGCACCTTTTGGCGGACATTTATTTGGATTATTACCAATCCCGAAAAGCTTTAAAGACGATGGAGAAAGCGGCAGCGATGTATCCCAAACGGATTCCAACGCTTTTGAAATTAGCGGAGTTTCAATTGATTCTCCAGCAAAATCAGGAATCGTTTAAATCACTAGATCAGATTTTGAGAATGGATCCGCAGAACTCGGAAGCCTACTTTATGATGGGCCTCAATTTTAGAGATGTCAAGGACGATGCTCGTGCGATCAATAGTTTTCAGACGGCCGTAGAAAACGATCCCGACCTGACGGAAGCTTGGGTCTTACTCGGAGATTTATTTAGTAAAAGAGACAATCCAATTGCGATTGAATATTACGATAATGCCATTCGTTTAGATCCCACCAACGTAAGCTTTGTTTATGCCAAAGCGAATTACCTCCACCGGCAAGGGGATTTAGATAAAGCGATAGGATTGTATGAGGAAATCTTTAAAATGGATCCACAAAATAGTGCGGCCTATTATAATCTAGGCTTGGTCTATATGGAATTAGATTCTATCCCGCTTGCTCAAGAGCGATTTGACATGGCTTTAAAAATGGATCCGATGCACGTTATGGCTTATTATTATCGAGGTTTTGCTGCGGAAAAATTGGGCGATTTAGCGGCGGCAAAAAGAGATTATGAACAAACTTTGGCGCTGAAACCGGATTTGCTAAAGGCCAGTGAAGGATTGGCGCGGGTGAAATAGATTATTTTCTTGCATGATATTTGGTGATTTATTTTGTCTCTACAAAATAGAAGCAGGTAAGAGTAGTTCCGTTTCTGCTGTCAAAAATTAAAAAAGAATAATGAAATTAATAATATTTGCCCTGAGCGTATTGATCTTTACAGCTTGTCAGCCACAAGCAGAAGTAGGTATCAATGAATCGACGGAAGTCCTTCCCGCTAAGGCACTCCCTACCAAGTCTCCAAGAGATACGGTGAAACCGCAGCGCAAACCGCAATACCTTATTGACAAATCTCGGCAACAAAACCAGATAGTTCAAGATTTTCCCTTTGATATTGAGATCACCTCTGGAACCGGAAAAGCCTTGAATACCGAAACCGCTTTTCAAGCCAATGGCAAACCAACAATATTACTGTTTTGGCTGACGACTTGCTATCCCTGTCGAGTAGAATTAGGAGCCATCAAGGAAAAATATCCCAACTGGAAAAAAGAAACGGACTTCAACTTTTTTGCTGTTTCTACCGACTTTTCAAGCAATTACGAAAAGTATCTAGGGATGGTCAAAAAGAATAATTGGCCTTTTCCGGCTTTCCACGATACCAATCGGGAATTTAGAAAAGTCATGCCGGGAGGTTTGAATGGTCTTCCTCAAGTTTTTGTATTGAATGCGGCAGGAGAAGTGGTTTACCACAAGAGAAAGTATGCCACCGGAGATGAAGATAAACTCTATGCGAAGGTCAAAGAATTGGCTATGAAATAGAAAAGACTTCTTGTAAGGGAAGGATAATCTGAATATTGCTGATTTATCAAGTCGAGGGATGTAGCTCTAATCCCGATTTACTTTTGTTGCCTTTGCTCTAATTCACCACTCTGATTCCTTTCTATTTGTTCAAAAAATCCTAATTTAGCGCGCGCTAAGAGAACTTTTCTTTGCCAAGAAACGTAAGTTCTACTATTCCTAAGTGTTTGCTTCTTTCAAGCAGCTTGGATAAATTCGAAAAGTAATAGATAAAACAGCAATCGCAAATCACAACCAATGAGTAAAATTAATATTACCCTGCCAGACGGTAGCATTCGAGCATACGACAGTGGGGTCACTAGTATGGAAATTGCCAAATCAATCAGTGAAGGATTGGCAAGGAATGTATTA
>CAYQRA010000076.1:0-14272 GCA_964419315.1 uncultured Saprospiraceae bacterium
CTTGCCTAGTTAAGCGTTTTTTACTAGCGTGAACCTCCGTTGTCGGTTTCTTCTTATTGATTGACTCACACACGGGATTTGTCAGAGAACCAATAAAATCAATAGGGACTCATGGAATTGAAAGAGGGTAAGCCAACGTTTTATGCTTCATCTCGAAAAGACTGGCGAAAATGGTTGGCTGCTAACTGCGAATCGGAAGATGCGGTATGGCTCATTATCTACAAAAAGGATTCGGATATTGATAGTGTCTACTATTCAGAAGCGGTCGATGAAGCTTTGTGCTTTGGCTGGATAGATAGCAAACCCAATAAAAGAGACGACAAAAGTTATTATCAATATTTTTCAAAAAGAAAAAACAAAAGTAATTGGAGTAAGGTTAACAAAAATAAAGTAAAAGAATTACTTGCCAAAAACTTGATGGCCAAAAGAGGATTAAAGATGATTGAAATCGCTAAGGCCAATGGGACTTGGAATGCCTTAGATAAAGTAGACGCCCTGATAGAGCCAGATGATTTACTGGAGGAATTTTCTAGCAATGAAAAGGCTTTTGCAAACTGGAAAAACTTTCCACCCTCTACAAGGAGGGGAATATTAGAATGGATATTCAACGCCAAAAGAGCAACAACAAGATCGAAAAGAATAAACGAAACGGTAAGTTTAGCCGAACAAAACATTAGAGCCAATCAATTTCGAAAGAAAAAATAAAATAGATACATGAAACGATTATCAATACTGCTACTTTTTTTTCTATCTCAACAAGCTTTTTCTCAAGTCTTGTTGGATGCCGATGGTCCCGGTGATACTTACGACCTAATAATCTCGGTATTGGCACCCAATTATAATCCCATCGAAGTGCCTGATTGTAGTCATCCAGATTTTGGAGATCACATTGATGAAGTTTTTGACACGGAGTTAAATGACCATGTTTTTCGCTTCCACATGCACACCTCACCCGATGATGATCGCTGTATCAATTTCGACCGACAGCGCAATGAAATAAAAAGCTACGATAAATCACCCGATAATCTTTTAGGCGTTGAAAATGAACTAGTAGTTTACAAGTGGAAATTTAAACTGCCCGAAGGTTTTCAATCTTCCCCCAATTTTACCCATATCCATCAGCTAAAATCCGTGGGAGGTTCTCTGGCAAGTATGCCGATGTATACGCTGACGACTCGCAAGGGGAGTCCTGATCGACTTGAACTTCGTTATTCCGAAACCGATAGTCAGGTCACTCTGATTCAAAAGGATTTAGCCCCTTTTATTGGGACTTGGCTGGAAGTAACCGAAACAATTGAATATGGATCGAGTGGAACCTATGAGATAGAAATAAAAAGATTGGATGATGATACGGTTTTGTTGACTTATGAAAATTTATCTATCGTGAATTGGCGACCAGGCGGTGAATTCGTTAGACCCAAATGGGGGATCTATCGAAGTTTGAATAATGCTCAAGACTTAAGAGATGAAATGGTTTTGTTTGCTAATTTTAGTGTCGAAGAAATCGAATCTGTCTCCTCAACGGAATTAATTGCGACGCATCCTCCAATTGTTTTTTCCAATCCGGTCTCCCGAATCCTCCACTTAGAAAATCTTTCAAAGCAGATAAATCGAATACAAATTTTTAGCTTGGACGGTAAAATTATATTGAACAAAACCATCGAAGGGCAAGAGTCGATTGATATTGATGTTTCAACTTTTTCTAATGGAACTTATATCCTCCACCTTGAAGGAGATGATTTTAATCAAGCAAAACAGTTTCTTGTTTTTAAAGAATAACTAAGTACTATTTTGTCCAGTTAAAAATCGTTTTGCACTTTAGGTAAAAAATAGCGGTGGAATTTTTTACCCAACCCAAAATAGCATAACAGATTGCGTAACGCTAAATTAAACTGCCCTAGTAGTTAGATACTGAAATTTAACCTAAAGCTAAACTTCCCTTTACTTGAGAGAAGCCAAAGGTCTATACTTTTGCATACATATGGCAAAACGAAAAATAGAACTCTTGGTTATATCAGATATTCATTTGGGTACCTATGGTTGCCGAGCCAAAGAGCTGGCTCAATATCTGAAAAGTGTAGAACCACAAATGCTCATCCTCAATGGCGATATCATCGATATCTGGCAGTTTAGTAAAAACTATTTCCCCAAATCGCACATCGCCGTTTTACGGCAAATCTTAAAAATTGCGATTTCAGGAATTCCCATTTATTATATCACTGGCAACCATGATGATGCCCTGCGAAAATTCTCAAGTTTCTCCTTGGGTAATTTTCACTTAGTGGATAAACTACTCTTAAATATTGATGGTAAAAAAGCTTGGTTTTTTCACGGTGATGTGTTTGATGCCTCTATTCAATATTCCAAATTGCTCGCGCGTATGGGCGGTTATGGATATAGTTTACTGATATTTATCAATGTCGTAATCAATTTTGTTTTGACGAAGTTGGGAAAAAATAAAATGTCCTTTTCTAAAAAGATTAAAAACAATGTCAAAAAAGCAGTTTCTTATATCAATGACTTTGAACAAAATGCTGCGGATATTGCCATTGATAGAAATTATGATTACGTCGTTTGTGGTCATATTCATAATCCACAGATTAGGACTGTTGAAAATAAAAAAGGAAAAGTTTTATACCTCAATTCTGGCGATTGGATCGAACACTTGAGTGCACTAGAATACAACGAAAATGAATGGAAGATTTTCTATTTTGAAAAATCCAAATTGGTTAATAAAAAAGCCAGTGATGTATCTGAAGTTCTAGTTCCGGCTTCTCCTTCCCAAGACTTGGCCAGACGAGTTTTAGACCTCTCAGGGGCAGTTGAATTGAACTTGCAAAAGAAAATTCATTATTAACCTTCCTTCTTTTCACAAAGAAGAATACCCTAGAAATTTATTTGTTTCTAGGGCATTTTTTTGTTGGTCTAGAGTAAGAGAAATTTCTAGGTGGTCAAAAATATTTAAAGTGGTTCAGAGATTGATAGTTAGGATTTTGGTTGCCCGTAGATTGCACAGGTTTTACTTCGTGAAACGTATGTTCAGCGAAGCTAATCTTTCGTTGGTTGATTTCGCAGAAAATTAAGCAATCACTCTGCGAAACCAACAGCGGAGGCCTGCCTTTGGCAGGTGAGGTTCACGAAGTAAATCTGCTGGACACCCCTTCTTACTTTGGTTTTTTCTTCTTTTTGGTTGACTCACATACGGGATTTAGTTCACTCCGTTCATGAACCTGCCTGCGGAAGGCAGGCCTCCGTTGTCGGTTTGTCAGAGAACTGTTTTTTCATTGAATATAACCAAATGAAATCACTTTGAACTAAAAAGAAATAGTTTACTCTTTCTTTCCAATAAAAGAAAAATACTGCCAAACTCCTTGATAAGCTTGATGGATTTCGGTATCAATGGGAGTAAAGTTTTTTTCTAAAAGCCTATTCAAATGACCTTCCATTCTTACGTGGTGATTGCCCATGTGTTTGCGAAACCAAGCATGATTGGTCTTGTGGAAATCAACCACTGCGATGTAACCTCCCGGTTTTAGATCTCTATAAGCCTGCGATATCATCGAAGCATAGTCAGGATTGACCATAGTCAATACATAAGAGAAAAGGATGACATCTGGTTGTCCTGATGTAAAGTTCCAAGGCTTATTTCCATAGGATCCTGTGAGCAATTGAATATTGGGATAAGTTTGTAGTTTTTTTTGGGCAATGATAAGCATATCCTTAGATACATCCATCCCCAATATTTTAGCCGCTGGAAATTTTTTACTCAGCTTTTTTAAATTGAATCCAGTGCCACAACCAATTTCTAGAATCATTTGGGGGGCACATTCGGCAGCGATTTTATCAAGAATCATCTTGCGACCAAAAAGGAAAGACCACCTTGTGGCATCATAAATAGTTGATTGGAAATGGTAGTATTTCCGAATGGTTTGATTTTGAGAAAGAGAATCTTTGATGACCATTTTTGTTATTTGACAATTCCTAAATAGACGCTAGCATAAGTACCCACTCGATCTTCTTGATGAGCTTTTTGTGCTGAGTCTTGATCAAAATAAATTTTGTCTTTAATGAAGTCAGGGAAAAAATTGACAACGGTAGCGGCCGAACGCATTAGGATACGAGTACCCGGTCGGCTATTCTTTAGGATCAGTTGCCACTCTTCTTCCAGTGCTGGAACATCATTGGCCGCTAGCCAATCCTGATGATCTAAAAGTACATAGTGAGAATAAGTGCCCGGATTTTTTTTGAGGAAATCACTTAGCGTTGTATTGTGGAGCTGGGCTTTTTGATTTTGATTGCGCAAGGCTAGGAAATGTTCTTCTTTTAAATATTCTGGACAACAAGCTGTGGTGTAAGAACCCCGTAGGTAAACTTGGTAAAAATAATTATCACCTACGTCCAATTGTGTGAAAACCTTACGGAGACATTCTTGAAGATATGCGGCATTCCCTCCGGTATATTTTTCCTGAATTAGTGCTTGTTGAGCTTTGGGAACTCCTGCAAGACACATAGTATAATGGTTGTTGAGCAAGAGCTTGATAAAAGGGTTGAAAACCTTTTCTTCCAGTAAGCCATAATAATCTGCTTGTTGCTGCAAACTGGTAGCCGTCATGAGGTGTTCTACATTTTGCCGAAGCCGCTTCCGCATATTCAAATAATTGCTACAGAAGAAAGCCAAGACACCAGAAGCACCACGGTAGTAAAAAGAATTTCTTTTGCCCTTGCCTTGAAAATAGTGGATATGTTGGTCCCAATATTTTTGGGCATAGTCAGGAAGTTGATCCCTCAATTGTTCTTGATAATAAGCTTTGGCGGTAGGGTGATTCCCCTCCCCAAAAAACTGAAACAAATGATGATGATCGCCTTGTTGTAGAATACTACGCTTGAGTTCTAATAAAGCATTCTGCCGAAAGTTCATATCCACAGAGTGGATTTCAGATGGCTCATCCAATAAATAATCCAATAGATTATCTCCTGCGCTGGTAATCATTACGACCCGACTATCTGGCTGCAGTTGCAGCAATTGCCGATCACACCGAGGGTCTTCCCAACAGGTATTATAAATTAATTTTTTACCGTGGATTTGATGGAAGAACCAGTTTTGAAATTTACTCACTTTGTGTGTTTTTGGTTTAGACAAAGTTATCTGAAAGGATGGAGTCTGTAAATAAAATTCAATTAAGTTTTCTTTAATCTAATGTTAATTCCGAATGCGTTTGGTGGGGTTTTTCTAGAATCTAGTTCGTCTTTTTTTATTGTCTCCCTCGGGAGTGAATTTCTTTTATTTGAAATTGGCTAACGTTTTTGATTGTTTATGGATTAATGATAGAATCGTAGAACTTAGTTTTGGGAATAGCTTGGTGAATTCAGTCGGTAAATTTTGATAGCGGAAAAACACAAGATGGGAATAGAGTGGAGAAAAATGCCGAAAAGTATCCAAGGGAGAAAACAAGAAAACCCGTATAAGATCACTTAATATAAACAAGGTAATTGATCATCTTAAAACTCATTACCAATGAAAAACCTAACTCTTTTTCTAATCTTTTTGGCTTTTATTTCCATGACTTGTTCTATCAGAATAGGCGAACAGAAAATACCAATAGTGGAAGCCAAAGAGCTTATTTTAATGCCCGTTGAACATGCACAAGAATATTTAATCCTTTCCAAGAAAAAATATCCTGAAATAAAATCTTGGGAAATTACGCTGAACAAATTGGATTCTCTGAACGATGAGCAACCAGATTTTTTACAAAAAATACAATTAGAGGCAGGGAAAAATTATTGGAAAATTCCAAAACAGTACCGATCTAAAAAAGAATTGATTACCCTAAAAATAAGTGGCCTCAATCAAAGTGGCGATCCAAGTTTACAAACTAATTCAGCCTTTCTTTATGATGGCGATAAGCATCCAATGTTATGTCCCGGCTGTGAGATACCCGTGATCCATTGTTCTTGGGAATGTGTCGGTCCTAATTATGCGTATAAGATCGCTGCAAGAAAAGCCCTGTCCGGAAATAAATATTACTTATCGCTAGAAGATTATTTTATCCATGATCCGGTGACGGGTTATAATACTCCTTTCTATTATTATGTTACCTCCGCCGCTTATTCGAGTTTGGGCTCACCGATTACTAAAAATGGATTTCCGGTTATCGGAGCTTTTAATGCGAGTCAGCATCCACAAAAGTATTGTAGTGTTAGCGGCAATCCTATTAAATCCGGTTTTGTTTATGGTATTCCAAAAGACTTAGGGCCTTGGGAAGGTCATTTTCTTTTGACGGACTGGATTCATAAATTGCCTCCTTGTGTAGACGGGGTCAACATCGCTATTATGGATTTTAATAATCCTGCAAATGGAGCTAATTTTACCGCCGGTCCAGTCACCTTGCCCAATTTACTTTGTGGAACTACGCTCTGTAATCACCTGCCTACTCCCGGAGGAGGAAATGGTGTTTCTCCGAATCCTTGTGATCAGATCTCCCTATTATCAGGATCAAGTTTTTATAATGATCTATCTGCTGCCTTAGGATGTCATTTTCAAAAATATAATCCAGAATCGAATAGCTGGGAAATCGGAGATTGGTTAGAGGATACAGATCTTTTGGAACTGAAAAGATTGGATGAAGCGGATAAAGGATCGAAAATAGAGGTGGAAGAATTTTATGATGGAAAGGGAAAGCCAAAATTAGTTGATAATGAAATTGCGCAAGGTCTATACTTAATTGGTGTTTATTCGAAGAGTGGAGATTATAACTATATGATCAGAGAGGTGGAGTAAGAGTATGTTTAAATTTTTCCGGTCTGATAAACAAGGTTTTACGAACTTGACTTCAAACGTTGATTCTTCGCCAAAACCCTAAATCATTGACTACCAGTTTGTAAAACTTTTAAACAAACTCTAAATTAGAGCTATTCTTCGATAGATGTTTTTAAAAAAGAAAAAGATGATCTGAAATTTTAGATCATCTTTTTCTTTAGGAAGATTTTCCTCTTCCTTGACTTCCGTTTGAGCACATTTAATTTTTCAACAGATAGGGTTTTATCGGAAAAAAAATGTTATTATACATGGCCTAAGTAGTAGGTGCTGATAAAACGGGTAATTTTAGGGCTAAGATTTTTTCGTTAATTTTTAGAGGGAGAGTAGTGGAAAAAGATAGTTATAAAAACCTCGTTTAATTAGTACTTACTTAAATATCTTGATGCATTAAAAGAAAATCTAGGACTTAGAATGGTATTGCGAATAGAAGGTTTTAAATTTGTCGATTCTCAAATTGTTGGCATTAAGAATAAAAAATAGACTCATGAAAAAAATAATCATCTCTTTTCTTTTTATATCCCTATTCACTGCTTGTGTGCCAAATGAAGAAGCCCAGAAGCCTTTAAAGATCGTAAAGAAAAATTCAGCCAAGACGGAAAGGTTTTACGACCTTACTCATAATTTGATGAAGACTTTTGATGCTGGGAAAATGGAAGAAGTCAAAGAAATGATCAGTGAACTGAAAAGTATGACTCCCTCATTTTCCGACAATTGGAATTATGGAAATGCCATTCATAAGGTAAACATTGTACAAGGGCGAATCGCTTTAAAAGAAGACAAAATTGAAGAAGCGAAAAGCTTTTTGGTGGCAGCAGGGAAGGCTCCGAGTTCCCCCCAGTTGAGTACTTTTGGACCGAATATGAAATTGGCTAAAGACTTATTACTCAAAGAAGAGAAAGCAGCGGTGATCGAATATTTAGACCTCTGTAAAGCCTTTTGGATGTCGGAAGAGGGGCGGGTAGCGGAGTGGAAAAAAGCAATCGAAGAAAATCGTATTCCCCAGTTTGGAAAAACTTTGGATTATTGAAATTTAGACAAAATAAATAGAATGCGCTCTAGTCTGTCGCTAAGAAGGTCTGCGACTCCTTGGATTGTGGAGTCTATCTTTATGGACTATGATCGGTTTCCTTTTCAAGACTACCATCCTCCAAATAATACTTCCAAATCCCTGATTTGATTGTTGTTTTTATTTCTTCGTCGGCTATTTTCTTCTCATAAGTTTCAGGATCGAAGGTAGTGGACTTTTTGATTGCTATATGCACCTTGTAATTTCCAATTTCCTTTATCTGACCATTGGGGTAATAGGCAATGTATTCTCCATCCATCCTTCCATCTTCATTAAAATTTATCGACTTTTCGATCTTGCCATTAGGAAAATGGTAAACCCAAAATCCAATATTTGTTTTTCCTAATTTTTTTCCCTGCTCTTTTAGATTTCCATTGGGATGGTATTCCGTATACTTTCCCCAAGGACCTTCTCCAAAGTTTTTATGATATTTGTGCTTTTCAGAATAGTTTTCTGGATCAAAGGTGATCACCGTATCAATGAATCTACTTTGCTGAATTTCGGCGTTTAAATGCAGTTGGCCATCAGAGTAATATTGGAACCTAACTAACTGTCCATCCACCTCCTTATTCTCAACTCTGAGCCTACCATTATTCCAAAGTAATTGCTGTTGCGAGAGCAGCGTGTCGTTCCAATTCCAAGAAATATATTCAAACTGTCCGAAACAATAGGGAGCACTCAGGAGGAAATAAAAAACAATAAGGATTCGATTCATTGGGAAATTATTTATGCGCTCTAAAAAATCTAGTTTTATTAGGCCTTCTTTTACAACTTTTATTCTGCGGGAATACCAGCTTCATTCCGTTCATTATATTTTAATAGGTACAAAAAAAGTTGGTCTTCTTGATTTTCATTATTCTGAAAATGATCCGTCAATTTTTGATCATCCAAAATCAATTGTTCTAGGTTTTCTGAATTCATTTCCAATAATTCTCCACTTTGCGTTTTATACAAAAACTGCTTTGCATTAAATTTAGTTTTACTGGCAAGAGAACTGGGTTGGTCAAAAGAAATTTCGCCATTATTGGTCGTCTTGATTTCTTCCAGGGTGATGTGACACAAAGCTCCCGTAATTTGAGCTTTTACAAAGAGATCATTGACATTGAAGTACAAGTCTTCTGCTGTCGCAATAGCGATCACTCCGCTTAGTGGGAGAAGGATTTTTTTACCCTTTGCATCGGTTTTACTAATCTTTTTGACCTTGACACAATTGATTAATTCTTTCTTTTCATTGACTCTGACTCCCCACCAATTATAGGCAAAGAAATTCGTTTTATTGACCTTGCCTTCTTTGATGCTGACTTCCTCAAGACTATAATCAGGTGTTTTGTTTTGAATGGAAGTAGGAGAAAGGTAGAGTCCTGCAGGATAAGCATCCGCCTGACTAGCCAATGGGAAAGCATAGCCTATTAAAAAGAAGAAGAGGAATGATCGTATCCCTAATTTTAGGGGTTTGCTGGTGAACATTTGCATAGGCTTTATATTTTATGGGTTCTCTGACAAATCCCGTGTGTGAGTCAACCAAAAAGAAGAACAAACGCTTAACTAGGCAAGCTTGTCACAGGCCTTTTAGTCGCTTTTTGGTTCTTATTTTTGGTTGACCACGGGATTTGTCCAAGAACGATTTTTCTGAATCCTTTTGTTCTGATGTCCTGATAGGCTACTCCTTGTATAGACTGGGGCGTAGAAATTGAAATTGACCCTAAGTTAAAAACTATTAACTCAAGTAGCAAGCCTCTTAATTTTCTTGAATATTCGGACTCCCTTGCTCTCTAGAATACGGATTTAGTTGTGCTTATTAACCTTTAGTTAATATTGAGAACTTAATTTTGCTTGAACACTGCTTGGGAAGTGTTCTTTATTTTCAATGAAACGCACTCCTTATCAATGCGAAAACTACTACTAGCCATAAGGATCATTTTTGGCTATTCCACCATTTTTACCTTACAAATCCTTCCTCAGAAATGGGGTAGCAGTCTTCAAGTTTTAGGCAAAAAACCTTTCTTTACCAAGCTGAACGGCCATAGGGAATACTCGCAAAATCCCAACTTTATCTCAAATAGTTCCTTACCATGGCGTTTCAACCAAGCTTTTTCTAGTACCTATCGTATAATGTTCAGTGATATTTTACTCCTAAATCCTTTCCTTGTCGAGAGAGAAGTCGATAGATTCGGTCAAAAAAGAGTAAGCGCGATTCAAGTGATTATTGCAATGACCTATATTCGGAGGCAAGATATTGGCCAAAAAAACACTCAAATAAAGTCATTTATACAAAATTTCGGTAGGAATTATGTGAGGAGAGATTTAAATACGTTCTTTGCTGATCTTCCGATTTGAAACGACTTTATAGAATACCTAAATACACTATTGAAACAACCTTTAACTACATAAACAAACAGCTATTATGGAATTTGGATTTTGGGATATGGCACAGATCCTAGGTGCATTGGCCTTTTTTATCTACGGTATGAAAATAATGAGTGATGGTATCCAACGTGCCGCCGGATCTCAACTGCGGAATATTCTGCGCAGCATGACCAAAAACAGATTTCTAGGTATTTTTACCGGCTTTCTAATCACCGCTTTGCTACAATCTTCTTCTGCCACCACCGTAATGGCTGTGAGTTTTGTCAATGCTGGTTTACTATCCTTGGTCGAGTCCGCTGGGGTTTTGATGGGAGCCAATATTGGGACTACCATCACTGGTTGGATTGTTTCTATTTTAGGTTTTAAAGTAAAGCTCAATGCGATTTCCATTCCCTTATTTGCTATTGGTTTTCCCATGACTTTTATCGAAAGAGGAAAGATTCGTTATTGGGGAGAATTTATACTCGGATTTGCAATTCTATTTATGGGACTTGGCTTTTTAAAAGCAAACGTTCCTGACCTAAAAGGCAGTCCAGAGGTTCTTGACTTTCTGGCCAATTTTACCGACTGGGGAATTCTTTCTACCGTTTTCTTTGTGCTGGTTGGAACGGTGATTACCGTCATTGTTCAATCATCTAGTGCTGCGATGGCCATCACTCTGACGATGTGTGCCAATGGCTGGCTGCCTTTTGAAGTGGCTGCGGCGATGATTTTAGGAGAGAATATTGGAACGACTATCACCGCTAATATTGCTGCCACGGTTGGAAATCGGGAAGCCAAACGAGCGGCCAGAATTCACACGATTTTTAATGTCTCCGGCGTAATTTGGATGATCTTTTTGATGCCTGTTTTTCTAAAAAGCTTAACCTCCGGTGTACAGTACTTTAGTCCCGGATTTGATCCATTTAATAATCCAGACGATATGCCGATTGGCTTGTCTTCTTTCCATACGGCCTTTAATATCCTAAATGTTGTCCTACTCGTTGGGTTCATTCCTTGGCTCGTCAAACTCGCTCAATGGTGGGTGCAAGGAACAACAGAAGATGAAGAGGATGATGGTAAATTGAAATTCATCAGTACTGCCGTCTTGACCCCAGAATTGGCAACTATTGAACTGCAAAAAGAAGCGGCTCATTTTGGTAAAATAACAGCCAGAATGTCTGGCTTTACCAAAAAACTAGTAAATTCAACAGATGCCAAAGAGCAGAAAAAAATGTTGAAGAAACTTAAAAAATATGAGAAGATCACAGATCGACTAGAAATTGAGATCACGGATTATATGACCAAATTGACGAATCAGAAAATTACGAAGAAGACGAGTTTGGTACTTCGTTCTATTTTGAATATTTGTAATGACTTAGAACGTATCGGGGATATTTATTTCCAAATTTCCAAATCACTTGAACGTAAGATTGAAGAGAAAGCTTATTTTTTACCAGAGCAACGTAAAAATATCAATGACATGATTGCTGTGGTAGATAAGGCTTTTGCTATTATGGTCAAAAACCTAAATGCACCCAGTTACGACACGGTGACCAAGGAGGAAGCGGCAGCAGCAGAAAAAGAAATTAACGCCATGCGAAACAAACTTCGGGAGCATAATAATGGCCGTATTGGAAATGAAGATTATAATTCGAAAACCGCAATGATTTATAATAATGTTTTTTCTTCTATGGAAAGGGCAGGAGATCATATCATCAATGTAACGGAGTCGATCACTGGAGAGATATAAGTGGGGGAGTGGAAAGAAACGAAGTGTATGCTCCTACAAGAGGTCTTGTCTTTACAGAAGATAAGACCTCTTGTTCTTGCAATAGAGAATCCTCAACAATCAAATGAAATAGACTTATGAAAGAAATATTTCAATACTTCCTGCGTCTTGGTTTTGTGGCTTTTGGTGGCCCTGCTGCTCATGTGGCCATGATGGAAGAAGATTTGGTCGAACAAAAAAAGTGGCTGACCACGGAAGAATTTTTAGATTATATGGGCGCTACCAATCTTATTCCGGGCCCCAATTCTACGGAGATGACTATGCATTGTGGTTATCATCGGGGCGGTGCCGCTGGGCTTTTTGTAGCAGGGATGAGTTTTATTTTTCCTGCCGTTTTACTAACCTTAGGGGTGGCTGTTTTTTTCGAAAAATTTAGTGAAATAGCTTGGGTGGTGCCCATCATCAATGGCATCAAAGCGGCAGTTCTTTCCTTTATTGCGGGAGCCATTCTCAAACTGGGTAAGAAAGCGGTCAAGACTCGCTTTTTAGCGATGCTTGGGATTGCTGTTATTGTGGCTTCCTTTTTTGGGGTGAATGAAATCCTATGCATTTTGGCCGCTGGAATTTTAGTTTTGTTATTCCAGTTGGCCACCAACAGGTCTCAATTGAATAGCACTTGGCTTCCCTTTTTGCTTTTCTCTGCCGCTGCGAGTATTCCCTATTCCAAGTGGAAATTATTTTTCATCTTTCTAAAAGTCGGTGCGGTCTTATTTGGTAGCGGCTATGTTCTTTTTGCTTATCTCGATGGCGAATTGATCGAACAAGCGGGTTGGCTGACGCATTCTGATTTGGTGGAAGCTATTGCCGTTGGGCAAGTGACGCCCGGGCCGGTATTGTCTACGGCTACTTTTATTGGTTATAAAGTCGGTGGTTATTCTGGGGCTGTTTTGGCCACGCTTGGCATGTTTATCCCTTCTTTTTTTTATGTTTGGGCACTCAACCCACTGATACATAAGATGCGAAAAAGTGCTCCTCTAAAAGCCTTTTTGGAAGCGGTTAATGTCGCTGCGGTCGCCGTGATGGTGGTGGTCAGTTTTAAAATGGCGGAGAGTATTTTGATTGATTGGAAAACGGCTGTGATTTCCGCGGTTTCCTTTTTCGTCTACTTTTATTTTAAGAAAATAAATACGCTATGGATTATTTTGGGCGGAGCGGTTTTGGGTGGATTATTGTCTTTAGTGTAGGGGCGCTGATTTTGTACGAGTCAGCCTGTTCGTTAGAACTTACAAGTCTATTGATGTTCCACCATTCAAAAACCATGAAAAGCTATAGTTCAAATGAATGTTCAATTGGACTAAACAATCGTAAATGTATTTCTTAAGTTGATCACATTCGAATCTAAGCGTTTCTACTAAGAATTATATGGCTCCAATTCAATAAGTAGAAAATTCTTTCTCCACAAAAAAGTTTACCCAATTGTCTTCACTTACTCCCATGATAGAAAACTTATAATTTTGATTGGGCTCTAATTGGGGAGTAGAAGTAGGGTCTGTGATGTTGAAAACAACATTGCTTAAGTCATAAAAAGTAAATTCTTTTTCGATGGTGTAAGTTCCTGAAATGAGGTTGTTTTCTAAATCTGAAATAACCTGAAAATAGATAACGTTTTCATTGATTTGTCCATCCACCCAAGAAAAAGAAGGGCTAACACCATTTTCAAAAACAGCTACTAATTCAGGATTTACTTCGGTTGGTTTAACATTGGTTTTTTGCCTGATCGGTGTACAGACGTGAATTTTTCCAGGCGTTTTATAGGTAACTACCCCCATTCTTTCGCCAGAGAAAGGTTCATTATTAAACTTCCAAAGATATCCATTAAAGATCGGTTCATCCTTTAATTCCTTGGCGATATATTTTGAGAAATCAGAGGAGTCCGCTATGTTTTCTGCTTCAAAATATCGAAAATCTGTTGCTCCTTTTATGGGATAAAAAAAGAGGTCGGTCGGTTCGCTAGGTATTCCTGTTAAACCATTTTCCCTTCCTCCGGCACAGGCCACCAAATCTGCCACCTCTAGAGAATTGTTGAGTTCGATATAGTCTGCGAGGATACTTTCGTCTAATACCTTGTCCTTATTACAAGATAGAAGAAATAAAACGAGAACTAGGTAGATTAAGTTTTTCATAAATGCTTCAGAAGTTTTTTTGGAGCAATAGATTTTAATAAGCAAACGACTATAAAATCAAAAGTATTTTTATCAATAGTCCGTGCAGAAAATAAGAGCAATTAATACTCTATTTTATTGCATGCATC
>CAYQRA010000077.1:0-14265 GCA_964419315.1 uncultured Saprospiraceae bacterium
CATATTTACTTCTCGAAGAACATAGCCATTTGGTAAACTTACCACGGGTATCTGAACTTGATCTATGCAGGAAGTGGTGCCACATTTTTCACATTTGAAATGCACGTGGTCGTGGTGGTGAGAATGATCTTCTTGACAAGTCTCGGGACAAAGTGCATATTTCATGGCCCCAGAATCATCCAAAACTTTGTGGATGATTCCTTTTTCCAAAAGGGTTTGAATCGTACGATAAAGTGTGATGCGATCCGTCTTACCTAAATCTTCCTGAATGATTGAGTAGGGAATAGCCGAATGATAATCGTGGATTAATTGCAATACTCGGATTCGAGTAGAAGTAGCTTTTAAGTTTCGATTACTCAAGAGGTTTTTGGGAAAACTAATTTCGTTGGACATATTCTCTATTTTAGAATTTTAAACGAATACCAAAGGTAGCATTGATGCCTAAGTCATCGGCAAAATAGCCTTGACAATTGAGATAGTCTCGATACGCAACATTTAGCAGCTTATCCACCTTGGCGGTGAAGCGAAATCTGGTTTTTTTCAGTTGCTTTTTTCCAATAGATATCACTTTCAAAAAATCATAAGCCATCGTGGCATTAAGCTTATCTGAAGGAATATTAAGCAAGGGAAGTTCCTTTGTTAAGTCATTGCTATGGATAAAGCTATAACTTATTTTGGGATAAAGAGAACTATTGACTTGGTATTTACCAGAAAAGTCTAGGTCAAAAATTTGCGCATCGCTATGGAGGTTTAGGAAAATTTGCTGTGATTCACAGCCGATGCGACTTAGGAGGAAGTGCTATTTGCAGATCCTGGTGATTAGCCTCCGGTACTGTCTGTAGAGATCCCTAGTTGGATTCTTACAAAAATATATTGGTAGTGCTTCCGGCTAAGTTTACCCTAGTAGGTACGAGAACCTTTGGTAGAATTATTAATTTTTAGGGAGTGATTTTGAGCAGCGGCAGAAAAGCCAAGAAGGAGTAAAAAGAAACTATCCGCATATTGTACAATAATTTAACATAAAATATTGCTTGAAAGAAGATTAAAAATACCTTTAGCTTTGGGGTTTTATTAATCTTCCGAAACACAATAAAATAAGTATCCTTAATGTACAATAACGGATAGTCTGCTAAACATAATCTATCTATCTATTTTTATTCAACATTAATTTCAAAGCTGACTTCAATATCTGATTCTCTATCTGCATTAGGGAAGTCTCTTTTAGAGACTCCTATTTGCTGTTTTGTCAAGTTGGTATCCTAAAACGATATTGACCGTTTCTTGTCCAACTCACCAGAATTAAATAGTCATTCCCTTGTCATTCATCTCGTTCGCTATTGCTTCTAAAACAGAAGTCCAGCGAAGCTAATCTCCTTTGTCGATCTTGCGATTCCATCGCTTAGAGTACTTTCCTACTCAACTACCTGAGGCAAAGTCAGAACTTATAGCCTTTGGAATCATTTTGTCTTCTCGATTTAATCATAGGCGTTTCCTATTTTTAAATCAGATCATTGATGATAATACAAATATAAGATATAAATGCAACAATGTTGCATTTAGAGATTTTTTTTTGAAAACTTTTTCTTCCTAAACTTCGAATTAGCTAGAATATGCACTAAAGATCTCGTGATTTTTCAAAAATTAGGGCTTGTCCAACAAAGTTTTGGCCTTGTGAGAAATGAAACGCCAGACTTAATCGTTAAGGAATTACATTTGTGTAATTTTCTGGCTTGACTCTATTGAATAATAATTTTATTTTCGGGCGAGCAAGTGATTTATTTTTTTCAAAACCTGGATTCCGATATACATGCGTATTTACCTAAACCTCTCTTTTTTCGTCCTTTTCGTCCTTTCTACTTTTAATTCCCTTTCTGCCCAGCATAAAAAGAAGATTCCTTTTTATGAATTAGATGTCATCCGCGGACTCTTTTTTCAACCCAACACTATTGATCCTTATAGTGGAACAGGTATTGAAGAATTTGCGGACGGTCGCAAGAAAATGCAAGTACCGATCAAAGATGGCAAAATCAATGGCTCCGTAAAAGAATGGGCGGTCAATGGCCAAAAAACCTTCGAAGCCACTTATGAGATGGGGGTGCAAACGGGGATGGAAACCCAATGGTTTGCCAATGGCCAAAAATCATTAGAAATTCCTTACACCAATGGCCAGCCCAATGGTCTATGTGTAGAATGGTATAAAAACAGCAAGAAAAAATCGGAAGGCTTATTTAAGAATGGTAAGGAAGAGGGAGAACATCTATGGTGGTATTCTGGTGGACAACTAGACCAACAAGTCACCTATATCGATGGCAAGGCCGAAGGCCGAGTAAAAAATTGGTACGAAACAGGGCAGCTAAAACTAGAAAGTCAATACAAAGAGGGGAAGAAAGATGGGAAAGTAATTCGCTGGTATGCCAATGGCCAAAGACACTCTGTAGGCTTTTATACAGAAGGTGTGGAAGATGGAAAAGAAAGCTCTTGGTCGAAGTCTGGTTTGCTCGTAGGAGTCAGGGTTTTTAATATGGGAGAATTGACCAATGAGTATAATTACCGTAGTGGAAGTATTTATTTGGGTAAAGGCTATTTGCAGGTCATCAATGAGCGAGAAAGTTTTTTTACGATTGCCATCAATGGCTCTAGTGTTTCTCCAAGGTGGACGAACGGCGTGAGTTCTTATTCTGTCGATGGCAATTTATTGCAAGTTTTTAATTATCCACTAAGTAATTTTATAGAAGAAGGAAGTACGATAGAGGGAGAAGCGGCGATGTTGGAGCATTTCCGAAAAAACGAATATGAAATTCATAAGGAAAAATACGGGACAGAATTAGAGGTGCTTTCTTCCGTCAATAAAAATGCAGATGGGAAAGAATACCTGTATTGGAGTTTCCCCGTTCCTGCTACCTTTAAACAAAGAGAAGGAGCGAAAAAAATTATGGAAGAACATTATTTATCTGTTATTTGCAATAAGCAGGTACTCAATTTGCGAAGCTTGGTTATGGAAGGAGAAAGTAAAGCAGAAATTCAACAAATGCTAAGTAAAATCGTTGAAACATTAGAGGTGAAGGATGAGCGCATAGATTTGAATAGCATTAAGTAAGAAGAAAATAAAAAACACCGGCCTATGAAAAAGTTATCTCTACTTTCGTTTTTTATATGGATGACCTTTTGTACCGCTTTTAGTCAGAAAGTGACGGTATCAGAAGATGTCTCTTTGCGAAATGATGATGGGTATGCCTTGCTGGGGAAAATGAAAAATAAAGTTTTACTCTTTCGCTTTCGCGGCAATGAAAATGAAATTCAAGCTTTTGATCACAAATTGCGAAATATCTGGTCTAAGGATATTGAATTGCTTAAAAAGAATCCTGTTGTTATAGAAGTAATTCCAGGGAGAGAAGACTTTACCGTTATTTATCAACATCGAAAAAAAGGTCGCCTCGCGCTGCGAGCACACAGATATGATGCGGCAGCCAAACTCAAAGATTCACTTGAAATTGTTGATTTAGGGGCCAATTGGTATGCTCCAAGATACCGAGTAGTTCTTTCCGAAGATAAAAGTAAATTACTGCTCTACACTTTTGAAAAACAAACTCACGTGGTTGCGCATTCTTTTGATTTGAGAAAGATGGAACTGCTTTGGAGTAAAAAGTTTAAACCAGAAAACCTTTCTGAGCCCCATGATTATCAAGATTTTTTGGTGGATAATGAAGGGAATTTTTATTTTATTTTAGAAAAAGATAATCGACGGGTAAAATTAGAAGATCATCGCTTTGAAGTCTATTCGGTCTATACCGGAGGAGACTTATTGCGGTCGGTTGTTTCCGTGCCGGAATTTCAAAATTATGACGTTTTGTTTTCTTATGACAACCTCAATAGAAAACTCAAAGCAGCTGGATTATACTCTACCAAAAATAGAGGTCGAGCCAATGGTTTTTTCTTTCTGAGTGTTTCCTTAGATGACCCAGATAATCGATTTATTCGCTACGAAGAATTCGAAGAATCTTTTTTGGCCAATATATCTGGTAGTGGTGTCAATGAAGAAAAAGGAATTTCGGAATGCGATATTCAAGACATTGTCTTGCGCAGAGATGGTGGATTATTATTTGTCGTAGAACGGAATCATCAATTGGAAAGACGCAGCGCGGGAGCAGATCGAGGCTTTGGTGGACGAGATGGAGGGCGCTTTTCTATAGATTACTATAATGATGATCTTTTTGCTTTTTCTGTTCATCCCGATGGAGAAGTACATTGGAAAACAGTGATGCACAAACGCCAATTTTCCCAAGATGACAATGGCATTTTTTCTTCTTATTTTCTCCTTAAAACGCCTTCAGCTATTCGGCTGATTTTTAATGATGAAATTCGCAACGAGAACACGGTCAGCGAATATGTCTTACATGGCAATGGCGAATTTGATCGCAATTCTGTGATGAGTACTGAATCACAAAACATCCGACTTCGCTTCCGCGATGCACTCCAAATCGGTGCCAACGAAATGATCGTCCCCAGCGAAAGACGCAATCGACTCCGATTGGTTTTAGTGGAGTATTGACACTTTTATCTAATCTGCAGGGCCACTCAAAACTGTGCAGAGGATACAGGTGATCGGAACAAGGTCAAAACCGTTTAATTTTAAATCACCCATTAAAATTTATCGTAATTCGTGCATGAGTTTGTATTTTAGCCGCAACTTCTCAAAAATACAATCAGATACACATGTTACGTCGCTTAAGCTTTCTTTTTTTGCTCCTTGCGCCAGCCTTTTTAATGGCTCAAACTTCCGAAAAGGAATTGCTGGAGCAACTCAAATCTGCAACTGATGGAACGACTAAAATGAACATTTACTATCAGTTGGGTAAAGTGAAGATTGGGAGAGATGCCAAGAAAGCTCAAGAGTATGCCCGTAATGCCCACGATATTGCCATCAATAAAGGCAATAAAGGAATGGCTGGTCAAACGGCATTACTGATGGCACAGGCGTATAAGAAATTACGGAAATCCAGAAATGTAGAAGTGTGGTCAAAGGCTGCCCAAAAATATGCCATGCAAGCCAATGATTCAGATCTGATTATCAAGAGTGTTGCGCTACGGAGTTCGGTTGCGACTAAGGATAGGAATTACCGACGCGCTTATGAGATCAATCAAGAAGCCTTTGATTATTTTAGTAAAAAGGGAACAAGTATCAGTGAACTAGAGCAGCAGTATGAGGTACAAAAAGTCGAATTGCAAAAAGCAAAGCAATCTTTAGAAAGCGATAAAAAAAGATTGACAAAGGAGATTGCCGGATTGGAAATACAAAGAGATCAGTTGAATACTGATAAAATAGAATTGACCGAAAAGCAAGAGGTATTGATTAAAGAGAAAGAATTAGTGGAGGAGCAAATTACAGAAAAAGAGGAAGCTTTGGGAGTTGTTTCTAAAGAGAAAAAAGAGGCACAGAAGCTGGCGAAGCAGAAAGAACGAGAAGTAAAGGAATTGACTCGAGAAAAGTTGGAACAAGACAATCTCTTGATGAAAGCAGAGCTGGAACAGTCGCGGAGCAGAAACTTATTACTATTATTATCGATCATTTCTGGTTTTGTGATTCTCTTGGCACTACTCTCGTATGGTCGTTTTCGGGCGAGCCGTAAGGCGAGAAAGGCCATTGAAAAAGAACAGGAACGTTCCGAAGAGTTATTGCTCAATATCCTCCCCGCTTCTATCGCTCAAGAATTGAAAGCCAATGGAAAAGCCAGTGCGAAAAAATTTGAGGATGCGACCGTCTTATTTACGGATTTTAAAAACTTTACCCAGATCGCCGATAAGATGAGTCCGGAAATGTTGGTGCGAGAATTGGATCACTGTTTTAAAGGTTTTGACAATATCATTTCTTTACACAAAGACATTGAAAAAATAAAAACCATCGGTGATGCCTATATGTGTGCCAGTGGACTGACCGATACCAAAACACCTCCAACGGCTATCGTACAGGCAGCCTTAGAAATGCAAGAATTTTTAGAAGACTATAAAGCTGAACGAGCGAGCAAAAGCTTGCCTTATTTTGAAGCACGGATTGGCTTGCATACTGGGCCGGTCGTCGCAGGAGTAGTTGGGGTCAAAAAGTTTGCCTATGATATTTGGGGCAATACGGTCAACATTGCTGCTCGTATGGAAGCCAATTGTGAAATTGGAAAAGTCAATATTTCGGAAGCCACCTTTAATCAAGTACGCTATAAGTTTAACTGTACGCCGCGCGGAAGAATTGAAGCCAAAAATGTGGGACCGGTGGAAATGTATTTTGTAGAGTCTAACTAAGGCAGCTTTATTGACAAACATTTCCATTATCTCTGAAATCATTTCAATAAGAAAATTACTTTCTTTAATTTCATGGTTCGATAGCAGCAGGGATTAAATAAATGCCCGTTAAAACGATACCTATGAAATTCGATCTCCAATCCCCTTTCGTCCCTACTGGCGATCAACCCCAAGCCATTCGGCAGTTGATAGAAGGCGTCAATAATAATGAAAAAGCCCAATGCTTACTTGGAGTTACTGGTTCAGGAAAGACCTTTACCATGGCCAATGTCATCAAAGAACTCAACCGACCAACGCTAGTACTGACGCATAATAAAACATTGACTGCCCAGCTCTACGGAGAATTTTGTGAATTCTTTCCCAATAATTCTGTAGAATATTTTGTCTCCTATTACGATTACTACCAACCAGAAGCTTTTATCGTTTCTTCCGATACTTTTATTGAAAAAGATTTATTGATCAATGAAGAAGTAGACAAACTTCGTTTGCGGGCTACCTCCGCTTTATTGTCTGGTCGTCGAGATGTATTAATCGTGGCTTCTGTGTCTTGTATCTATGGTATGGGAAATCCAGATGACTTTAAAAAAGGAGTCATCCGTATTCAAAAAGGACAAGTGATTTCTCAGCGGACATTCTTGTATGAATTGAATAATAGTTTGTATTCCAGAACAGAAGTAGAATTTAGTAGAGCGACCTTTAGAGTTCGTGGCGAAGCGGTGAGTATCAATTTGCCCTATAGCGATGATGGCCTACGGATTATTTTTGATGGGGATGAAATTGAAGCGATCGACCGAATCGAAGTCGAATCAGGGAAGCGGATTAGTGCGATGGATCATGCGGCTATTTTTCCTGCCAATCTTTATATCGCACCACGAGATCGCATGAACGAAATCGTTCGAGAAATTCAGGATGAAGCTTACGCGCAAGAAAAATATTTTGAAAGAGAAGGAAAATTATTAGAATCCAAACGAATCAAAGAACGAACATCTTTTGATCTGGAAATGATCAAGGAATTGGGTTATTGTAATGGAGTCGAAAATTATTCTCGCTTTTTTGATAATCGCAAACCGGGCACTCGCCCTTTCTGTTTGCTGGATTATTTTCCAGATGATTTTCTAATGATTATTGATGAAAGCCATGTAACGATTCCACAGGTTCGCGGAATGTGGGGCGGTGACCGAGCTAGAAAATTAAACTTGGTCAATTATGGTTTTAGATTGCCTTCTGCCATGGATAATCGACCCCTCAATTTTAATGAGTTTGAAAGTTTGACCAATCAGATCGTTTATGTTAGTGCAACACCTTCGGACTATGAATTAGAAGAAACGGGTGGCGTAATCGTAGAGCAAATTATTCGACCGACCGGATTGCTAGATCCACCGATTGAAGTTCGACAAAGCCTAAACCAAATTGATGATTTACTAGAAGAAGTGAGTGAAAGAGTAAAAGTAGGGGAACGTGTTTTGGTAACCACCTTGACGAAAAGGATGGCCGAGGAATTGAATAAATACATGATCAAACTCGACGTGAAATCTCGCTACATCCACTCCGAAATAGATACCATGGAACGCGTAGAAATCCTAAGAGATTTAAGACTTGGCGTATTCGATGTGTTGATTGGAGTCAATCTTTTGAGAGAGGGACTAGATTTACCAGAGGTGTCCTTGGTGGCTATTCTTGATGCCGATAAAGAAGGTTTTCTTCGGAATGCTCGCTCCCTCACGCAGACCGCAGGACGTGCCGCACGGAATGTCAATGGCCTTGTGATTTTCTATGCCGATAAGGTGACCAAGTCGATGAAAAAGACAATGGATGAAACCGCTCGCCGGAGAAGTATCCAAATGGCTTATAATGAAGAACATGGAATTACACCTCGAACCGTTACAAAATCAAGGGAAGAAATTATGAGCCAAAGCTCTATCCTCGATGTACGGGGCAAGCAAGCTTATGTAGAGCCAGAGGCACCAAGTATGGCAGCTGATCCGTTGATCAGTTACCTCAATCGAGATCAGATGGAAAAGATGATCAAAGACACCGAGAGAAAAATGAAAGCGGCTGCCAAGGATTTAGACTTTATCACTGCCGCTCAATACCGCGATGAATTATTTGCTTTGCGCAAACGCTTGAAAGAAATGTAAGGAAATTTTTTTTGCATAAAAGAAAAGCGTTGCCGGAAATTCCAGCAACGCTTTTTGATTTTATCATAGATAGTTTAAGGGAATCCCAAAAGGAAATCCAAAGTGAATTTTTTCAACTAAGAAACCTTCGGTCGAGAAGGACTACTTCCTTTCTGTTTGAAAGCCTTTAGAATATCCATTCGGGTATAATCATGTACTTCCAATATTTCATCCATCAAAGAAGAAAGTGTAGATAATAAACCCTGAATTTCTTGTCGCGTATGTAGGCGATTGATCGTGATACGAATGCCACAATTATTATACGGTACGCTCGGATAACCCGCTACACAGGTGTAATAGCCTTTTTCCAAAAGCCCTTTACAAAGTTTCAAGGCCATCTCTGGTTGTCCGGCACCAATGTATTGGATTGGCGTAGGACTATTGTCTACCAATGGTAAGTTTAATTGCTTCGCTCTACGCTGAAAAAACGAGATGTTTTTTTGCAGTTGTTTCTGAAAGCCTTTGATCTCAGGGCTCAAGTGAATTTTTGCACTTGCGATAGCTGCGGCCAGAATGGCGGGCTGTAGTGGACTAGAAAAAATATGGGTACTGCCACAATTTCTCACTCGAGTGGCCATGGCCTGAGTGGGAAAAATAGTTGCTCCACCACTAGCACCATAACCTTTACAAAAAGAAGTCACCATAACCATTCGGGGATGTAACCCGACTTGATCGAGAATATAGCCTTTGCCGTTTTCACCGGCCCAACTCATGCCATGAGCATCGTCGATGTAAAGGTGTAATTCTTCGTGTTTTTCTAGCAAACGATACAAATCTTTAATGGGGCAGGCATCTCCATACATGGAGTAAATACCATCTGCCATATACCAGATTTTTTGGTGTTGCTGTTTGAGTTTGATGATTCGGCGTTCTAGATATTCTAGATTATTATGTCGAACCATTTCGACGTGTGCGCCATTAGCTTTGGCGATCTTAGTGGCATTCTGTACACTATTGTGTACTTGGTGGTCCAGGACTACTGCATCTTTTGAAGTGACAAGAATTGGAATATTGGCTTGGTGTCCTAAAGTAGACGTCGGTGTGATTACCGTAGGCGCGCCAAAGACTTGGCCGAGTAGCTCTTCTAGTTCCGAATAGAGTGGAACAGAAAGGTAAGCTCTAGAGCAAGAAAACTGAATGCCATATTGATGAATGGCTTCGATGGCTGCGTCTTTTAATCGTTGATCGATTTCTAAGTTAAGGTAAGAACAGGAACCAAAATGAGTGGTCATTTTGCCATTGATATTAATGCTTGTTCCTGTTAATTTTTGCCTTTCGGCTTGCAGGTGTCCTACACCAACAGTTTTTACACTATTCATGTTGTGGTTGACTAAGTCAACCACGGAGGGGTTTGGTGTCATGTTTTTTTAATTAATTCGGTATTTAAAATTACTCTTCTCTGAACACCAATATGGTAAATTATGATAAAAAAAATGCTACCGTAGTACTTTTGTTTTTGACTAGCTTATTTATTGGTTTTTATATAGTTTATATATTTAATCCATTGATTTTTAGGGATTTGAAATTCGTGAATTTTACTATAATTTGTCTTTTGAATTGAAGAGGTAAAAAACAACTTTTAGGTAAAAGTTAATCTTGTTAGGTCATGAAAAGCTTTGAGCCTTTGTGTTTTTATTTTTTTGTTTTGTTTAGTGTTATACTGGAAGGGAAAATCTAGGAGTGGAGTATTGGTGTTGCTTTTTTAGGAAAGTAGAAGTTCCTTCTATTTTCAGATGACAGTGTATTGAATCTTTTGGATACCAATTGCTGATCTAAGTTTTGTAGAGCGTTTGTGGAGAAAGTTAATAAATGAGGGCAGGGATTTTAAGAAGAGGAAAGAAGATTTGAGCGCAAAAGGAATTTCTAAAGTTTATTCTTCTACTGCTTTGATAAGAACGAACTCTTTTCCGCCTTCTTCCTTTTGAGCAAGCAATTGATACTCCTTACCGCTATTCATCATTGCGACAAATTTTTCAAAAGGAACCAAATTCCCTGCTTCATCTTTGATGACACTAGCAGGAGAAATAAATAATTCTTCTTCTGGAGCAGATTGGGGAATGGATTCTTCTGGGCTTTCAATCACAGGTGGAGTCGTCTGTGTCAATGCAAAATCAATGGCTCGGGATAATTTGTCTTTAATCTTATAATTGACACCGAGATAGACCGTATTCACTTTTCCAAAACGATTGATCACTACATGAGTAGGATAACCCGGTACATTATAATTATGAGCAATTTTTCGAGCATCGGGAATGATGGAATAATGAAAAGGCATCCTTTGCAAAAAAGACAATATAGAGGCTTTTCTATCTAAAGAAGGGGCCAAAAAGACGACCTCTGAATTATCGCGATATTGGGCTACCAATTGATTGAGCTCTGGGATTTCATCAAGACAAGGTTTGCAAGCTTGGAACCAAAACTTTAAAACCACCACCTTACCAGCTAGATTTTCAGTATCATAAAATTTTCCATAAATATCCTCTCCCTGAAAATCGGGTGGAATATTATCAATCAGCTCTTTCGTGTTGGCAAATTCTGCTGGATTAAGGGTATTTCTAGCCTGTGCGATAGAAGATTTAACGACGATGACTTCTTTTAAAGCATTATTTTCATCAAATACCGGATTCATCTCATGCCCACTCCCTGAAGTCAGGGTCATAAAATCATCAAAGGAAATAATTTCCCCTTGAGCATTCTTGAAAATAGTGGAGGAATTGAGCGGAATCTCTATAGGTGTTTGCTGAGACCAAACAACATTACAGAGGAAAAATAGACTTACAAAGCAGTAAATTTTTAACATAGTTCCTTTATTCAACGGGAAAGATAAGAAGTTGTTTTAAATAGAAGGTTAAATGAGCGTTTTAAGAATGGTGTAATCCATTATTACGAACTTAGAACAAATACCTCCAACAGCTGGACTTACAAGCCAATTTGATTTTTGCGCATTTGCTTGATTACGATTCGATTTAGCCATACGTTGGATCTTATTTTTCCTTATCTTTGTAGGCTAGGAAGTTATTCTAAAAGGACTTCTCCATTAAAAAACAACCAATGGCTACACCACGCACTGTTGCATTTTATACCTTGGGTTGCAAACTCAATTACTCCGAAACTTCTGCCATCGGCAGGCAGTTTGAAGACGCGGGTTATGGCGTCGTGAAATTTGAAGAGGAAGCCAATATTTATGTGATCAACACTTGTTCGGTCACTGATTTTGCCGATAAAAAATGTCGACAGACCGTGCGCCGTGCTTTGCGAAATTCGCCAGAAGCATTTGTGGTAGTGATCGGTTGCTATGCCCAGTTGAAACCCAAAGAGATTGCAGCAATCCCCGGTGTAGATTTGGTCTTGGGCGCTGCCGAAAAATTTAGAATCCTCGACTTTATAGATGACCTAAGTAAAGCGCCAGATAAAGGCCTGGTACAAGCGGGAGAAGTGAAGGAAGCACGCGAATTTATTGATGCCTTTTCCTTTGGAGATCGAACGCGTTCTTTTTTGAAAGTTCAAGATGGTTGTGATTATAAATGTACCTTTTGTACCATTCCGCAAGCTCGCGGAAAAAGCCGAAGCGATACCGTAGAAAAAGTAGTAGAGAATGCCCAGAAAATTGCTGCAATGGGCGTCAAAGAAATTGTACTCACTGGAGTGAATATTGGAGATTTTGGAAATGGTACCGAAGTGATCGAAGGAATGCGTCCCAAAAAGGAAGCCATGTTTATCGACCTCATCAAAGCATTGGAAGAGGTCGAAGGCATCAATCGGTTTCGAATTTCTTCCATCGAACCTAATCTTTGTACCGATGAAATTATCCAATTCGTCGCACAATCCAAACGCTTTGTTCCTCATTTTCACATGCCTCTTCAAAGTGGCAATAATAAACAACTGCGCGAGATGCGTCGGCGCTATAAAAGAGAATTATATGTGGAGCGCGTTGCCCAAATTCGCGCCTTGATGCCGCATTGCTGTATCGGAGTGGATGTCATCGTTGGTTTTCCCGGTGAAACGGAAGAAGACTTTTTGGAAACGTATCGTTTCCTCAATGAACTAGACATCAGTTATCTTCATGTATTTACTTATTCTGAAAGAGCCAATACTCCGGCTGCGGAAATGGAAGGGGTAGTGAATATGGGCGAACGCCGTCGCCGCAATGAAATGTTGCGCATCCTTTCTGAAAAAAAACGCCACCATTTTTATCGACAATTTTCTGGCGAAACCCGCCCTGTCCTTTTTGAAGCGCACAAGGATAAAACACGGATGACTGGTTTCACCAATAATTATGTCAAAGTAAATTTACCTTTAGATCCCGGATTATTGAATACCATTGCCCCCGTAAAATTGGGAGCGCTAAATGGAGAAGGAACGGTGGATGCGGTTTTGGAAAAACCTTTGACGGTTCTCAAGTCTAATTAGGGTAAAGGTGGTAAGGTTAACGGTGTCGGAACTACCATGCGCATGCGGAACTACGTCCCTTAAATATACTTTCTACGATTTGTTCTACAAACAGTGTCAGCCCCCCTATGGGCTTTAAACGATAAAGTCCGTAGGACTGACTCTGTTTGTAGCCATTTTTATTCAGGACAATGTTAAAGGAACGTAGTTCCGGCTCTGTAAAATACGAAATCAGGATTTTAGGTATACCAAAAAATCTCACCACACAAGGTCATTCCGATCCTATCTCAGTTCAATGCGTTTGTATGATCAGTGCTATTTTTGTACACTCAATTCCACTCTTTTTCCATTCTTTGAATCCTTTAAATTTTCAGGAATATTCTTTAAAATCTCTTCCGTCAAAACTTGGATCAATCCTTTTTTTATAAAATCCCGATGAGTCACCAAACTCACCTCTCGAATAGGTTGAGGAGATTTAAAAGCCTTTAAAAACTTTCTTTGTTTTTTAGAAAGCGAAAGCGTGGAAAGCTCCGGAAGAATCGTTATCCCTTTTTCTTTTTCTACCAAACGCTTAAACGTTTCGATGCTACCGTTTTCATATTGCAGCAGATTATTGGCTTGTTTTCGCAATTCACAAAGATTGAGAATTTGGCTTCGCAAGCAATGTCCTTCTTCCAAAAGCCAGAGTTGATTGGGATCAATATCGCTGGGTAGTAGATATTGCTTTTTGTAAACGTGAGAGGAGTAAACCCAAAAAGGTTCATAAAATAATGGATGCTCTCGAATGGAAGGGTTTTGTAAAGGAGTAACTAAAATGCCTGCATCCAATTCTCCTTTTTTCAATCCAGAAACAATCTGCGCAGTCGTCAATTCTGAGATTTTTAGACGAACGCCCGGATACCTATTCAAAAAAGATCGGATAAATAAAGGGACTAGATAAGGCGCAATAGTAGGAATGATTCCCAGATTCATCTTACCCTCAATGATTCCTTTTTGCCGTTGTACCAACTCTTTGAGTTCTTTGGTTTCTCGTAATATTTTTCTCGCTTGCGCAATGATGAGCAAACCAACTTCTGTTGGAATAACAGGTTTCTTACTTCGGTCAAAAATCTTGGTTTCCAAATTATCCTCTAGCTTTTGAATCATCATACTCAAAGTAGGTTGAGTCACAAAACAAGCCTTGGCTGCTTTCCCAAAATGCCGATGGATATCTACCGCGACGATATACTCTAATTGTTGGATATTCATAGAAAGAGGTTGATAAATGAAATCTATGTAAATATAATAAAAATCAAGATCATCTATGGGGTTTTATTGGTCTGGGGTGCAGCTTCAAGCTGACTGTCATCAACTTAAGAGGGTGATCCGATAAAAGAAAGGGATATTAGAATGATATTCTCTTCTTCTC